>JBIODO010000490.1:0-2890 GCA_044445225.1 Burkholderiales bacterium | reverse complement strand
GCGTCGAGCCGGCCGGGCTTGAGCAGGATGTGATCGGGAATGCCGACCTTGCCGATGTCGTGCAGCGGCGCCGACTTGGCCAGCAGCTCGATCGCGTGCTCGCCCAGCGACGCCGCGAACCGCGGGTGCTTGCACAACAGCTGGCCCAGGCGGCGCATGTACTCTTGCGTGCGCAGGATGTGGTTGCCGGTCTCGGGGTCGCGCGTTTCAGCCAGCCGTGCCAGCGCATGGATGCTGGCGTCCTGCACCTGCTGGTTCTCGCTCATGCGGCGCGCCACCTCGGCCTCGAGGAACGCGTTGTGGTTCGACAGCTTGTCGCGCGCCAGCTTCAGTTCGATCTGCGTGCGCACGCGCGCCAGCACCACCGGCGGGCGCAGCGGCTTGGTGATGTAGTCGACCGCGCCCATCGACAGGCCGCGCTCTTCGTCCTCGGTGGCGTTGAGCGCGGTGACGCAGATCACCGGGATGTCGCGCGTCACGGGGTCGTCACGCAGGTGCTGCATCACCTGGTAGCCGTCCATGCCCGGCATCATCAGATCGAGCAGGATCAAATCGGGTCGCGGGTGCGTGGCCGCCAAACGCAGCGCCGCGGGGCCCGAGTTGGCAGCCCGCACCGTGTACTCGCGCACCAGCAACTCGCCCAGTACCGTGAGGTTCTCGGGCACATCGTCGACAACGAGCACGGTCGGCACGATCATGGTCTAGGGCCGGTCTCGCCGCGGCAGCGACGGGTTGCCCGCCCGCGCTGCCGAAGAGGCCGTCGTCGCGATCCCTTCCATGCCGCGACCCGGACATTGTCGTGATCTGGGCGCCGCGCGGCCACGGGGAACGGTGTGGATTGGTGGTGGTTTTCCCGCGATCGTTGCTGCGCCGCGGCAGGCACGGGACTCTTTGCAATCGTGCGTCGTGCTACGTGCAATGACCCGCCGTTACCAAAGACCTCTGTGGCGCCACGGCAATCGTTCACGCCGCGCACGGGGGGCCACCCCGTCCGGCTCGTGCAACGTGTCACGCTTGGCCGTCCCCAAAAGACCACAAGACCGGCCTTCCAGCGCCGACCTGCATGCCGCTCTCCTTGCGTTTTCTGCTCCGTGCTGCCCGGGCCTGTGGCGGCCTGTGGCTGGCCGGCTGCGCCGTGTGGCTCGCCGGCTGCACCGCCCCGATGGCGGTGATCGGCGCAATCGGCATCGCCACCGACACCAGCGTGACCTGGTCGATCGCCAAGCACTTTCACGACAAGTGGGTCGAGGGCGGCCCGGTGCCGTGCTACTACCTCAACAGCGTCGAGCGCGCGCTGGCGCCGCACTGCCTGCCTTACCAACCGGGCCTGATGAAGGCTGCCGACCTGGCCGCCTCGTACAAGCTGCCGATGTGCCCGTTGGCGATGGCGGCGCGAGACCCGCGCCTGTGGCCCGCGCTGCCCGAGTTGATCGACAAGGGCGCCATGCCCGAGGCGTGCGCGCATGCGCCGCTGGTCGAGCTGGCGCAGGCGAATGCCTGCCCCGACTTCAGTGCCGCCACGCCCAAGGTGCGCGAATCGTTGCTGTGGCTGGCGCAGGCCGATGCGCGGGCGATCCATCACGACGTGGTGCGCATGCTGAGCTGCCCCAACGCGCGCGCGGTGGGCTTCGATCAGGTGATCGTGCGCTGGGTGGCGCAGGGCCAGATGCCGCCCGGCGGCCTGGGCTTCAGCCCGCTGTCGGCGCTGCACCCCGACTTGCTGAACACGCCGCTATCGGCCCAGCTCGAAGCCGGCGGCCACAGCGCGCGCGCGGCGCTCGATCCGTATGACGGCAAGCTGCGCTCCGGCTTCGAAGAGGCCTTTCGCAGCAGCAACTACCCGGCAATCGATTGGTGGCTGGCGCGTGCGCCCGAGCTGGCCAATCGCGTGCCGCCGCCGCGTGGCGATCAATTGCCCTGGGTGCCGCTGGCCAAGACGCTGGGCAGCGATTGGCTCGACCAGCCGAGTCAGCAGCAGCCGATGGTGGAGTTCTTGCTCGCACACGGCGCCAAGCCGGGCTACCGCTTGCCGCAGCAGCCCGACATGACCGTGCTGCGCCTGGCGCGCCAGATGAACAGCCCGATGGTGCCGCTGCTGGAGCGCGCGTCGGTGCGCCCGCGCGTCGCCGGCCGCGGCCTGCCCGGCGCACCGTAGGGTTGCAGCGGCCAGGGCGCCCGTTCGCCCGCCGCTTTGGAGATACTCTGATCGGGTCAGCCAACCGCCCGGCCAGGAGATCTCGATGGCGTTTGTCGTAGAGGAACAGCTGCTCGAGACGCCGCGCCACACGTCGTTCTACCTCGCGTGCGGCGCCGCCGATGCGCCGCCGATCATCTTCGTGCACGGCTGGCCCGAGTTGTCGGTGAGCTGGCGGCACCAGCTGCCGTGCTTCGCGAGCCTGGGCTTTCGCGCCATCGCGCCCGACATGCGCGGCTACGGCCGCTCGAGCGTGTACCCGCGCCACGAAGACTATGCGCTCGAGCACGCGGTGGCCGACATGCTGGAGCTGCTGGCCGCGACCGGCCACGACAAAGCCGTGTGGGTCGGCCACGACTGGGGTGCGCCGGTGGTGTGGAGCATCGCCAGCCACCAACCCGAGCGCTGCGTGGCAGTGGCCAACCTGTGCGTCCCGTACTTCGCCGACGGCTTCAACCCGCAGAACATGGGGCCCTACGTGGCGCGCGACATCTACCCCGAGGCCGAGTTCCCGGTCGGGCAGTGGGACTACATGCTCCACTACGAAGAGAACTTCGACGCCACCGTGCGCGAGTTCGAAGCCGACGTGCGCGCGACCCTGCGGGCGAACTTTCGCAAGGGCAATGCCGCGCGCATTCGTCAACCGTCGCCGCTGGCGTCGATCCGCCGGCGCGGCAGCTGGTTCGGCGCGGCCGG
>JBIODO010000489.1:0-2896 GCA_044445225.1 Burkholderiales bacterium | reverse complement strand
CGCGCGATCGCCAACGTCGCGGGCATGGGCGCGTTCTCGTCGGATCGCACGATTCGCGAGTACGCGACCAAGATCTGGAACGTGACGCCGAACCCGTGAACGCGCCGCGATGAGCCGCCGGGCCGCTCCCAAGGCGAATTCCGCAGTGCGCAGCACGGAGGATTCCGGTTGACCGCCGCCGCGATCCGCACCGGCCGGCCGTGGCCGTTGGGTGCCCACTGGGATGGCCAAGGCGTCAACGTCGCCGTGTTCTCTGCGCACGCGCAGCGAATCGAGCTGTGCCTGTTCGATGCCGCTGGCGCGCGCGAACTGCAACGCGAGGCGCTGCCCGGGCACAGCCACGACATTTGGCACGGCTACCTGCCCGACGCCGGGCCGGGCCTGGTGTACGGCCTGCGCGCGCACGGGCCCTGGCGGCCCGAGCGCGGCCATCGCTTCAATGCGAACAAGCTGCTGCTCGACCCGTATGCGCGCGAGATCGTCGGCCGCTTCACCTGGCGTGACGAACACTTCGGCGCCGATTCCCGCCACCCCGGCCACATGGACCCGAGCGACAACGCGGCGCACGCACTGAAAGCGCGCGTGGTAGACGATCGCTACGACTGGCGCGGCGACCGGCCCTTGCACACGCCATTGACCGACACGGTGCTCTACGAGCTGCACGTCAAGGGCTTCACGATGCGCAACCCGGCAGTGCCGGAGGGCCTGCGCGGCAGCTACGCCGGTCTGGCCAGCGATGCCGCGATCGCGCATCTGCAGCAGCTCGGCGTGACAGCGGTCAGCCTGTTGCCGGTGCATCAACACCTCGACGAGCAACGCCTCGTCGCCATGGGCCTGTCCAACTACTGGGGCTACAACACGATCGGATTCTTCTGTCCCGATCCGGCGCTCGCGTCGGGGCAGCCGGGCGTGTCGGCGCGCGACGAGTTCCGCGCCATGGTGGCGAGGCTGCACGCCGCCGGCATCGAGGTGATCCTGGATGTGGTCTACAACCACACCGCCGAGAGCGACGAGCTCGGCCCCACGCTGTCGTGGCGCGGCCTCGACAATGCAAGCTACTACCGCCTGTCACCGCACGCGCGCGGCCACTACGAGAACCACACCGGCTGCGGCAACACGCTCGATTTGCGCCAGCCGCGCGTGATCCAGCTGGTGCTGGATTCGCTGCGTTTCTGGGCCACCGAGATGCACGTGGATGGGTTCCGCTTCGACCTGGCACCGGTGCTCGGCCGTGGTGACCACGGCTTCGACCGGCATGCGGCGTTCTTTGTCGCACTGTCGCAGGACCCGGTTCTGTCGCGCCTGAAGCTGATCGCCGAACCGTGGGATGTCGGCCCAGCTGGCTACCAGCTCGGCGCCTTCCCAAACGGCTGGCTCGAGTGGAACGACCGCTTTCGCGACACGATGCGCGCCTTCTGGGTCGAGCGGCGCGGCACGCGCGGCGACTTCGCGCTGCGGCTTTGCGCATCCTCCGATCTGTTTCAACCGCGCGGGCGCGCGCCGGTCGAATCGGTGAACTACGTGGTGTCGCACGACGGCTTTTGCCTGCGCGATCTGGTGAGCTACGCGCACAAGCACAACGAAGCCAACGGCGAGCACAACCGCGACGGCCACGACCACAACCACAGCAGCAACTGCGGCGTCGAGGGTCCGACCGACGATGGTGAGATCACCACGCTGCGCGGCCGGCTGCAGCGCGCGCTGCTGGCCAGCACGCTGCTGGCACAAGGCACGCCAATGCTGACCGCGGGCGACGAGTGCGGCCGCACGCAACACGGCAACAACAATCCGTACTGCCAGGACAATCCCACCACCTGGCTCGACTGGGGGCAAGTCGACGCCGACTTGCTGGCATTCACCACACGCGTGCTGGCGCTGCGCCGCCAAGCGCTGCCGCTGGGCGACCGCTGGTACGACGGCTTGACCGATCGCCATGGCCTGCACGATCTGGCGTGGCTGCGCGCCGACGGCACCGAACTCGCCGGCGACGAGTGGCGCCGGCCCGACGCACACGTCTTTGGGTGCCTGATTGGACGCCCGGGCCGTGCCGCCGCACCCTTGCTGATGCTGATCAACGGCGACATTGCGCCGGTGTCGTTCGTGTTGCCCGGTGGCGTGTGGGAAGTGGTGCTGGACACATCGCATCCGCGCGGCCAGGGCGACTGGCACGGGCAAGGCGGTGGAGCGTTCGAAGTGCCGGGACGCAGCCTCGTGGTGCTGGGCGCAGCCGGGCACGATCACTCACAGGGTTGAAGCGGACGGATGGCGGCTCAATGGCTGCACTGGAAGGCAGCGTATTGGAACTCCCGACCCCAGCCGACTGTTCCTGGGCGCTTGGCGTGACGCACTGGATACACAGCGAAATGGGCCTTCACGCGGATGGATTTGTCCATGCCCAGCACCGGACGCAACTGGCCTTCGGCCAGGTACTTGCCGCCCGTCGTCGTGCTCTCCAGAGCCACGCCGAGTCCTTGTGCGGCGGCGTCGAATGACATGTGCGCGCGGTCGAAGCGCAAGGTGAAGCGCTCGGGCGCACGTTTGTCCGAAAACTCGGCGAACCAGTCCGACCACTGCACCACGCTCACGTTGCTCCGGATCAGCGGCGCGCGCAGCAATTGCTCGGGGCGCTCGAGCCGGTGCCGCCGAGTGCTGGGAGATCGCGTTCGAGCATCGCAATGGGTCCACGACGCTGGTCTTTGCGCGCCAGGCGCTGCCGCACGTTCGTCGCATGCACACCAGCGCCAATCTGTCGCGGCGCGGCGCCTAGATGCTGGCGGAGGCCGACGGCGGGCCGCGCGATGTCACACTGCTGGCAACCGGCTCCGTGGTGGCGCTCGCGCTGGCCGCGCGCGACACACTGCAAGCGGCCGGTACACCGACCGCCGTGGTCTCGATG
>JBIODO010000488.1:0-2906 GCA_044445225.1 Burkholderiales bacterium | reverse complement strand
GCGGCGTGCTTCTGGATCACGTAGGCGAGCGGACCCTGGCTCTTCTTCTCCACCTCGTCGCCCGCCGGCTCGGGCGTGGTGGCGAAGTTGCGCTTGGCGCGATAGGCACCGAGCGGCTGGGTGGGGCGGGCACACATGCGTGCGGCAGATTGTCGATGACGCGCCGACCCTGCGCGACGTGGGTCTTCGCGAGGGCTCGCGCTGTGGTCTGCGCGCGGCGGCGGCATACTGCCGGCCCGGCGTGGCCTTGCCAGCACAGGCAAATCGGCAGCGCGCCGCCGACTGGAGAACCCTCAGATGAAGCACCGCCACCTCGGCGCCAGCCCGCTCAAGATCTCGCCGCTGTGCCTGGGCACGATGATGTTCGCCGACCAGACCGACCTCGGCACGGCGCGCGAGATCGTCGCCCATGCGCGCGAGCACGGCGTCAACTTCATCGACACCGCCGATGTCTACAGTCTCGGCAAATCCGAATCGATGGTCGGCGAGTTGCTCAAAGGGCAGCGCGACGACTGGATCGTGGCCACCAAGCTCGGCAACCGCATGTCGGAGCGGCCCAACGAGATGGGTTACTCACGGCGCTGGGTGCAGCGTGCGTGCGAGGCGAGCCTGCAGCGGCTGGCGATCGACTGCATCGACATCTACTACATGCACCGCGACTTCAACGACATGCCGCTCGATGAGCCGCTGCGCGCCATCGACGACCTGCTGCGCGCGGGCAAGATCCGCTACTGGGGCCTGAGCAACTTTCGCGGCTGGCGCATCGCCGAGGTGGTGCATTCCGCGCGCGCGATCAGCATGCCGGCGCCGGTGGTGTGCCAGCCGTACTACAACTTGCTGAACCGCCAGCCCGAGATCGAGGTGCTGCCGGCCTGCGCGCACCACGGCCTGGGCGTGGTGCCGTACAGCCCGATCGCGCGCGGCGTGCTGTCGGGCAAGTACGCACCGGGCGCCAAGCCGGCCGAAGGCACGCGCGCCGGGCGCGGCGACAGGCGGATGATGGAAACCGAGTTCCGCGACGAATCACTGCGTGCAGCGCAAGCACTGAAGGCGCACTGCGATCGCAAGGGCGTCTCGCTCACCCATTTCGCCACCGCGTGGGTGCTGGCGCACCAGGCGGTGAGCGCCGTGATCGCCGGGCCGCGCACGCTGCAGCAATGGCAGGATTACTTCGGTGCGCTCGAATGCACGATCGACGCCGAGGACGAAGCGCTGGTCGATTCGCTGGTCAAGCCCGGTCACCCATCGACGCCGGGCTACAACGACCCGGCGTACCCCCTACAAGCGCGCCGCGCTGGTTGATGGCCGGTCAGCCGATGCGCACGCGGCGAAAGCGCAGCGAGTCGATCAGCGGCTCGCCGTGGTTGGACTTGTGCTCCTGCACGATCTCCACCAGTCCGCGCCGGGCCATTTGCTCGAACTCTCGGGCCACGGCGTCGTAGACAAAGGGGTTCTCGAGCGTGCTGCCGGCTCGCGGCAGCTCTTGCTCGACACGCAGTTCGGAATCGAGGAACAACGATTGGGCAAGGCTCAACATCGTGGCGATCTCCCGTGCGTGGGTGGTACTTCAAGGGGTGGCATACGAAAGAACTCCGTGCCACAGGCGGCACTGTGCCACGCCCGCTGCGGCACCGAGTGCATCGACCCAATGGCGCGCTCGGGTATCAGCGGTGTGCAACGTGCGCGACACGCAGGCCGTCGCCAATCCGGGCGTGCCCGGATTGCAGAGCACTGGCTGACTTGGCTGCTGGCCGAGGTATTCCCCTTGACAGTTGTCGCAACGAAGGCTCCGCGCACGAGCACGACCTCACTGGCGTGGCCCGAGCCGCCGCACGGCGAGCCAGGCGATGGCCGCCGTGACCGCCGCGATCAGCGCCAGCACCAGCCAGAAACCCAGCGGTTCCTGATTGAACGGCACGCCGCCGACGTTCATGCCGAGCAGCCCCGACACCAGGTTGATCGGCAGCGCCAGCACCGTGACCATGGTCAACGTGAACAGGCTGCGGTTGTTCTCCTCGGCCACCCGGGCGGCTGATTCGTCCTGCAGCAGCTTGATGCGCTCTTGCAGCGCACCGATGTCGCGCAGCACGACCGAGAACTCCTCGCTTGCCTGCTGCAGGCGCTGGCGGTCGTCGGCCGTCACCCACGGCGGCGGATTCGACAGCATGCGAAAGAAGGCGCCCGGTTCCGGTGCCAGCAACCGCTGCAGGCGCACGCTCATGCGGCGCAGCTGCGCGAGTTCCGCGCTCAGGCGCTCGGTGCGGCCGGCCAGCAGCGCGTCTTCGATCTCGTCGACGCGGTCGGTGGCCTTGCGCGCAATGCGTTGCAGCTCGTCGGCCTGGTCGCGCAGCAGATGGTCGAGCAGCGCGGCGGCGCTGGCCAAGTGCTCACCGCGCTTGACGGCTGCGCGCAGCCGGTCCACCGAGCGCAGCGGGCTGCGCCGCGCGGTGATCACCGCGTGCGAGCGAGCGCTGATCCACAACGTGGCGACGTCGCTGGCCTCGAACGCGAAATCGAACGTGACGTCGTTGAGCACCGCGAACAGCGTGTCGAGCACGCGCTCGATGCGCGTCGAGCGCGAGCCCTCGTGCAGTGCTTCGTAGAACGAGTCGTCGAGGCCCGAATGCGCGCGAAGCCAGCCTTCGGCCGCCGTGTGCGCGAGGTTGAAGTGCAGCCAGACGAAGCCGCCGTCTGGCGCCGGCGCAGCGATCGCGCCGACTGCGGCTTGCGAGGCGATCGGCTCGGCCGTGCGATCGCCGCGAAAAAGAAAGCCGCAGATCAGTCCGTTGGCGTCGGCGCCATAGGTGGCGGCCACTGCGCTCGTATCGTGGGTCGTCACGGGCACTCCTTGGGCTGTGGCGTGTACTCGGGCGGCGCATTGTCGCCATCCACCGTGACGGTGCGGC
>JBIODO010000487.1:0-2922 GCA_044445225.1 Burkholderiales bacterium | reverse complement strand
GTGATACAGCGTGGCCTTGCTCAAGCCGCAGGCCTGAGCCACCTCGTTCATCGACGTGCCGGGGTAGCCACGGTGGGCGAACAGCGTGGCCGCGCGCGCCAGGATCAGCTCGCGCTGGTCGTCGTACTTCTTCGAGCGGCCTCTTGGCATCGCCGGGCCTTAGCGTTCGTCGAACGACAGCACCACGCGCTCGGTGGTCGGGTGCGCCTGGCAGGTGAGCACGAAGCCCGCCTCGACCTCTTTCTTGTCGAGCGCGAAGTTGCGCTCCATGCGCACGCTGCCCTCGACGAGCTTGGCGCGGCAGGTGCCGCACACGCCCGACGTGCACGAGAACGGCACTTCCAGGCCGGCGGCCGATGCGCAGTCGAGGATGCTGGGCTGATCTTTGCGGAACTCGATCTCGCGGCGCAGCCCGTCGCGAATGATCGTGACCTTGGCGATCTCGGCGTCGCCCGGCTGCGCCTGGTGAATGACCGCGCCCACCGCTTGAGCGGCCTGCGGCGCGATGCCGAAGCGCTCGATGTGGATGCGCTCTTCGTTCACGCCGGCGGCCAGCAGCGCGGCCTCGGCTTCGTCGTTCATCTGGTACGGGCCGCAGACGAAGGCGTGGTCGATGCGATGCGCGGGCACCAAGGCCCGCAGGAACTCGCCGATCTTGTCGCGGTTCATCAGCCCGTGGTTGATCGGCGCGTCGGTGTGTTCGTCGGAAAACACGTGGTGCAGCACCAGGCGTGACAGGTACTTGTTCTTCAGGTCTTCGATCTCTTCCTTGAACATCGTGGACTTCAATGCGCGGTTGCCGTAGATCAGCGTGAAGCGCGCGTGCGGCTCGCGGCCGAGCACGGTCTTCATGATCGACAGGATCGGCGTGATGCCGCTGCCGCCGGCGATGCCCAGGTACTGGCGATGCGCCGCGCGATCGATCGGCACGAAGAAGCGCCCCTGCGGCGCCATCACGTGGATGGTGTCGCCGTGCTTCAGGTGCTCGTTGATCCAGTTGGAGAACACGCCGCCGTTGACCTTGCGCACGCCCACGCGCAACTCGCCGTCGTCGACGCCGGCGCAGATGGAATACGACCGCCGCAGATCCTGCCCGTCGACCTCGCGCCGCAGCGTGAGGTACTGGCCCTGCGTGAAGCCGAACACGTCGCGCAGATCGGGTGGCACCTCGAAGGTGACGATCACCGCCTCGGCGGTGTCGGGCTCGATGCGGCGCACGCGCAGCGGGTGGAAGAGCGGACTGCTCACAAGTGCCCGCCCGGCCGCCCGAAGGGCACTTGCGCCCCCGCGGGGGGGTGAGCCCGCACCGAGCGAGCGCCTGCGCGCTCGCGAGTGGCTGGCGAACGCCGACCGGCCTGCAAGCCGGCCGGCAGCGAACGAAGTGAGCGTGGGGGCCTCATATCGGCTTGAAGTATTCGAACGGTTCGCGGCAGGCGATGCAGCGGTAGAGCGACTTGCACGCGGTGGAGCCAAACCCCGAAAGCCGCTCGGTGTTCTTGCTGCCGCAGCGCGGGCACTCGATCGCCTGGCGCGGCACCAGACGCACCGGGCGTTCCTGCGCCACTGCGGCCTGGCCGCTCGGTGGCGCGATGCCGTACTCGCGCAGCTTGCGGCGGCCGTCGTCGCTGATCCAGTCGGTGGTCCATGCGGGGGCGCGTTGCAGCGTCACGCGCGTGGGGCCGAGGCCGGCATCATTGACGGCATCGACCACGCTCTGCTCGATCACCTCGGTGGCCGGGCAGCCCGAGTAGGTGGGCGTGAGCACCACCTCGATGCCATCGCCGTCTGCGAACACATCGCGCACGATGCCGAGATCGCACACCGACAGCGCCGGCACCTCGGGGTCGAGCACACCTTGCAGCACGTCCCACGCGCGCACGACGCGCTGCTCGTCGGCGGTGACACGCATGGCGGGGCTCATCATCACCAGGCTCCGCCGGGATAGGCCCGCTGCAGGTACTGCATGTCGGTGAGGATGTAGCCCATGTGCTCGCTGTGCACGCCGCGCTTGCCGGTGCTGCGAAACGCCGTGTCGGCGGGCATCTGCAGCCTGGCTTCGTCGAACAGCGCCTGCATCTCGGCCAGCCACGGTTCGCGCAGCGCATCCCAGCGCGGGCCCAGGCCGTTAGCCACCGCCGCCGCATCGACATCGTCGGAC
Source organism: Burkholderiales bacterium (assembly GCA_044445225.1). GTDB lineage: Bacteria > Pseudomonadota > Gammaproteobacteria > Burkholderiales > Burkholderiaceae_C > JAEUPI01. The sequence continues at coordinate 764 of JBIODO010000487.1, read as the reverse complement.
TCGAACAGTTCGGCCGTGTAGCGCCACAACGTGCTGAGCGCGCCGCGCATGCGGCGCGCCGATTCGTCGGTGCCGTCGCCCAGGCGCACCACCCAGTCGCACGAGTGCTGCTGGTGGTAGCGCGATTCCTTCACCGCCTTGCCGGCGATGGCGGCGAGCTCCGAATCGCTGGAATCGCTCAAGCGCTGCCATAACAACCGGAACCAGGTGGCCATCATCGCGTTGCGCAGCACGGTGAACGCAAAGTCGCCGGGGCGGCCGGGCCCATTGGGCAACTCGACGATCGTGACATTGCGGTAGTCGCGCTCTTCACGCAGGAACGCCAGCTGGTCTTCGTGCAGGCCCTGGCCACCGAGCTGACCCACGCGCGTGAGCAGCGCGCGCGACTGGCCGATGAGGTCGAGCGCGATGTTCGACAACGCGATGTCTTCTTCGAGCACCGGTGCATGGCCGCACCACTCGCCCAGCCGCTGGCCGAGGATCAATGCGGTGTCGCCCAGGCGCAGCAGGTATTGCACGCTGGGGGCTTGTTCGACTTCGATGGAAGGGGTCGTCATGACGTCAGGCTTCCATCACATGTGGTCGACTTCGCTGGGCAGCTTGTAGAACGTGGGGTGGCGGTACACCTTGTCTTCCATCGGGTCGAAGTACATGCCCTTGTCGGCAGGGTCGCTGGCCACGATCTGGTCGCTGCGCACCACCCACACGCTGCAGCCTTCGAGCCGCCGCGTGTAGACGTCGCGCGCCAGCTGGATCGCCATTTG
>JBIODO010000486.1:0-2924 GCA_044445225.1 Burkholderiales bacterium | reverse complement strand
TCTTCGCAGGTGCTCGAACAACTGCAATCGCAGTGGCCGCTTGAGGCGCTGACACCGAGCACACCCGGTGAGACGGCCGAACGATGGCGCTATCGCGACGGCTGTGGCGAGATCGGCCTCATCTCGAGCGTCACCAAGGCGTTCTGCCGCGAATGCAATCGCGCGCGACTGTCCACCGAAGGCAAGCTGTTCAGCTGCTTGTTCGCGAGCCGCGGCCACGATCTGCGCGCGTTGCTGCGCAGCGGCCGCAGTGATCTGGAAATCGCTTCGGTGCTGCGTGAGCTCTGGGGCCAGCGCAGCGACCGCTACTCAGAGTTGCGCGGGGCAGGTGCCCCAACGCACGGCGACGAGCGCCGCATCGAGATGCACTACATCGGTGGGTGAGCTTCACCGCACGCTCTGCACACCCAGGTTCGCCAGCTCGTCCGCCCGCTCGTTGCCCGGATCGCCGTCGTGTCCGCGCACCCAGTGCCATCGCACGTCATGCTGCGACGCCAGCGCATCCAGGCGCTGCCACAGTTCGATGTTCTTCACCGGCTTCTTGTCGGCCGTGCGCCAGCCGCGTTGCTTCCAGTTGTGGATCCACGTCGTGATGCCGTTCTTCACGTACTCGCTGTCGGTGTAGACCGCGACTTCGCACCGCTGCTTCAACGCCGCCAAGGCCTCGATCACCGCGGTGAGCTCCATCCTATTGTTGGTGGTCTGCGCTTCCCCGCCGAACAACTCCTTCGCATGATCGCCCCAGCGCATCAGCGCGCCCCAGCCGCCCGGCCCGGGGTTGCCCTTGCAGGCGCCGTCGGTATAGACCACCACGGGGTCGCTCATCGCGAGGTCCTCAATCGATTTCAGACGTTTCGCGGCTGCGATGAGCCACCACCGCCGGCGCCGGGTTGGGCTTGAGTTTCTCGCGGCGTGCCAAGCCGACCAGCCGCATGCCACGCACTCGCTTGACGGCAATCACGAAGTACACCGCTCCGAGCACCGGCCACCAGCGCTCGCCGATGCCTTCGATCCAGGCCCAGCGGTCGAGCCACGCCTGCGAGCGCACCGGGGCACGCCAGCAACCAAAGCGTCCCTGTTCGACCTCGAAGCTGAGCAGGCGCAACCAATCGCGCAATCGCCAGTAACCCATGAACTCGCCGGCGTGCGGCAGATAGCGCGGTCGCTGCGAGAGGCCCAGTCGCTGGCGCATGGCGCCCAGCCGCTGGCGCAGCCCCCACAGGCTGGCCGGATTGAAGCCGACGATCACCACCCGCCCCTCGGGCACCAGCACGCGCTCGATCTCACGCAGTGTTTCATGCGGGTCGCGTGCCAGTTCCAGGCCGTGCGGCAAGACCAGCAGATCGATGCTCTGGCTGGCAAACGGCAGCGCATCAAAGTCGCAGTGCAACGCCACGGGCACGTTGGGCGACTGCGTGGTGATCGGCTCCAGGGGCGCCGGCAACTCGACGCGCTCGGGCACCACGAGCGAGTCTTGAGCGACCCAGCGGTGCGGCATGCGATTGGCACGCAACGCGTCGAGCTGTGGCAGACCCAGTTGCAGCGCGTGGAAACCGAACAGATCGGCCACCGCGTGGTCGATGCGGCCTTGTTCCCAGTCGAGCAGGTAGCGACCCGGCGGGCTGAGCAGCCAGTCGGCGAACTCTATAATCGCATCGTCTCGCGTCGTCATGAGTGTGATGGCGCCTCACTGCGACGGCAATCGTCGTCGCATCTCGCTGCGGGATGCGGGTTGCACTGCGTGCATGCGCAACCCTGAACCGTTGTTGTGACTGCAGGGCATTCTAGTGACCCAGACCTTCTTGGGCCGCAGCGGCCGGCCTGTGCGCCGCGACGGCACGACACTCGATGTTGCTCTCGTGCCGAGGGTCAGCGCCGCTGACGGCGTGAATTACGCACCGTGCGATGGCACGCGATGACCGGACAATGCGCGGCTAGCCGGCGGTGTCATTGCGCGTCGGATCCTGAGTTCATTGGCAACGTGACCGCACCGATCTCACTTTCTCTGACAGAGCCGACAGCGCAGCGCGCGGCGTACTCGCGCGCGGCGCTGCGCTCGTGGGCCGCCGCGGCGGTGCTGGCTGCGCTGACGAGCGGTTGCGCGGTGACCCAGGCGCCGCCAAGCGATGCGGCGCTCAACGGCGAGGCTGCAGCGGCGACGGTGTCCGCTGCGCCGAGCCCGACCCAGTCACCCACGGCATCACCAGGAGCAGCCGAACCTGTGCCGGCTCCAGCGCAGGTGCCTGACGGCTCGGCCCCGCCCGGTCCGCCCGAGGCGGCCGACCCGCTGCGGCCCGAGACCCGCGTTGACTTCGACGATCCGAGTGCGCGCCTCGATCTGTGGTCTCGCCTACGCAACGGCTACTCGATGCCGACGATGAGCAATGCGCGGGTGCGCAAGTGGGAGCAGTACTACGCCGAGCGACCCGACTACGTGGCGCGCATGACCGAGCGCGGCGGACGCTACCTCTACTACGTGGTCGAGGAGCTCGAAAAGCGCAACATGCCGCTCGATCTCGCGCTGCTGCCGTTCGTGGAGAGCGCGTTCAATCCGCAGGCGATGTCGGTGGCGCGTGCTGCTGGCATGTGGCAATTCATGCCCTCCACCGGCCGCGTGTTCTCGCTCAAGCAGAACGCCTTCCGCGACGACCGGCGCGACGTGTTGGCGTCAACGCGCGCCGCACTCGACTACCTCGAGAAGCTCGGCACCATGTTCAACGGCGACTGGCAACTCGCGCTGGCCGCCTACAACTGGGGCGAAGGCAACGTCAAGCGCGCCTTGCAGCGCAAGCGCGACCGCAATGCACCCAGCGTCTACGAAAGCTTGCGCGGCATGCCGCCCGAGACGCGCGACTACGTGCCCAAGCTGCAGGCGGTGAAGAACATCGTCGCCAAGCCCGAAGCGTTCGGCCTGACGCTGCCGC
>JBIODO010000485.1:0-2930 GCA_044445225.1 Burkholderiales bacterium | reverse complement strand
GTGCTTTCGCGACGAAGACCTGCGCGCCGACCGGCAACCCGAGTTCACGCAGATCGACATTGAAACGTCGTTTCTGAACGAAGAAGAGATCCGCGGATTGGCCGAGGGCATGGTGCGCACGGCGTTTCGCAACGTGATGCAGGTCGAGCTGCCGGGCTATCCGGTGATGACCTATGCCGAAGCAATGCGCCGCTTCGGCTCCGACAAGCCCGACCTGCGCGTGAAGATGGAGTTCACCGAGCTCACCGACGTGATGCGCGAGGTCGACTTCAAGGTGTTCTCTTCTGCCGCCCACTCCAAGGGTGGCCGCGTGGCGGCGCTGCGCGTGCCAGGGGGCGGCGAGATGAGCCGTGGCGAGATCGACGGCTACACGGAGTTCGTCAAGATCTACGGTGCCAAGGGCCTGGCCTGGGTCAAGGTCAACGACGTCGCCAAGGGCCGCGAGGGCCTGCAGTCGCCGATCGTCAAGAACCTCAACGACAGCGCGATCGCCGAGGTCATCGCGCGCTCGGGCGCGCGCAACGGCGACCTGCTGTTCTTCGGCGCCGACAAGGCCAAGGTGGTCAACGATTCGCTCGGTGCGCTGCGCAACAAGATCGGCCACAGCGAGTTCGGCCGCAAGCACAAGCTGTTCGAGGACAAATGGGCCCCGCTGTGGGTGGTGGATTTCCCGATGTTCGAGTACGACGATGAGGCGCAGCGCTGGGTCGCCGTGCACCACCCGTTCACCGCGCCGAAGGACGGCCACGAGAACCTGATGGACACCGACCCCAGCCAGTGCATCGCCAAGGCCTACGACATGGTGCTCAACGGCTGGGAGATCGGCGGCGGCTCGGTGCGCATCCATCGCGAGGAGGTGCAGAGCAAGGTGTTCCGTGCGCTCAACATCGGCCCCGAGGAGGCGAAGGCCAAGTTCGGCTTCCTGCTGGACGCGCTGCAGTACGGCGCGCCGCCGCACGGCGGCATCGCGTTCGGCCTCGACCGTATTGTCACGATGATGGCCAAGGCCGACTCGATCCGTGACGTCATCGCGTTCCCGAAGACGCAGCGCGCGCAGTGCCTGCTCACCGGTGCGCCGAGCAAGGTCGACGAAGCGCAGCTGCGCGAGCTGCACATCCGGCTGCGCAGCACGCCGACCGCGGCGTGAGCAAGCCGAAGCTGCCGGAGTCCAAATTAGCTAAAATGGCCACCTCGTCGTTCCCTGAGGGTCGACCATGAAGATCTCCGCCACCGACGCAAAAAATCGCCTCGGCCAAGTGCTCGACGAGGCTCAACGCGCACCAGTGTTCATCGAGAAGGCCGGGCGTCGGCACTGCGTGGTGATTTCGAGCGAACGCTACGAACACCTTCTCAAGGTGGAATCCCGCGAGTCGATGGCACTGCGGCGTCGGCGCTTCAACGAGCGCTACAAGGAGTGGCTTGCCGCGCAACAGCAGCAGTTCGACGCCCACGGGCTTTGGAGCGACGGACTGCAGGTCTGGTGATGGCGCAGTTCGACGTCTATGCCAACCCGAATCCGCGCTCCAAGGACGCGGTGCCGTATGTCGTCGACGTGCAAAGCTCGTTGCTAGATGCCTTGCCCACGCGGCTCGTGATGCCGCTGTCGCGGGTCGGCGTCATGCCGCAAGGGATGCCACAGCGCCTGGTGCCGGTGTTCAGCGTCGCCGGCGAGAAGCTCGCGCTGCACGCGCACCAGTCGGCCGGCATCGATGCCAGGCTGCTGAAGAAGCGTGTGGCCTCGATCCGTCAGCACGCGGGCGAAATCCGCGACGCGCTGGACGCGGTCGTCAGCGGCATCTGAGCGATGCCGGTGGCGCGAGTGCACAAGATCCCCGAGTCGGTGCTGGTGGTGATCCACACGCCGGCGCTGGATGTGCTGCTGATCGAGCGTGCCGACAAACCGGGCTATTGGCAGAGCGTCACCGGCTCGAAGGACCGCGTCGATGAGCCGCTCACCGACACCTGCGTGCGCGAGGTGGCCGAAGAAACCGGCATCGTGATCGGATCGCCCGCGGTGCCGGCGAGTGCGCTGCGCGACTGGCACCTCGCCAACGTGTACGAGATCTACCCCGTCTGGCGGCATCGTTATGCGCCGGGCGTGACCCACAACACCGAGCACGTGTTCGGCCTCACGGTGCCGGCGGGCATCGGCGTCGCGCTCAACCCGCGCGAACACCTGCGCCACCAGTGGCTGCCGCACCGCGAGGCCGCCGATCGCTGCTTCTCGCCGAGCAACGCCGAAGCCATCCTGCATTTGCCGCGCGTGGAAGCCGCTGCCGGCGCCGAGCGATGAACGCGACCACCACGCGCCCCGGCCGTTTCACGGCCACCAGTTCGCGCTTCGGTCTGCCCACGCAGGCCGACAGCACGCGCCTGCGGGTGGCGACCTACAACATCCACAAAGGCGTGCGCGGGCTCGGGCCCCGCAAGCGGCTGGAGATCCACAACCTCGGCCTGGGCGTCGAGGCGCTCGACGCCGACATCGTGTTCCTGCAGGAGGTGCGCCTGTTCCACCGCCGCGAGTCGCAGCGCTTCGACCGCACCTGGTTCGGCTGGCCCGAGCAGGGGCAGGCCGACTACCTGGCGCCCGAGGGCTACGACGTTGCCTACCGCACGAGCGCGATCACCCGCCACGGCGAGCACGGCAACGCGTTGCTGTCGCGCTGGCCGATCGGCGAGCCCGATCACCACGACGTCAGCGCCCACCGTTTCGAGCAGCGCGGCCTGTTGCACGTGCCGGTGCGCTGGCAAGGGCAGACGCTGCACGCGGTGGTCGCGCATTTCGGGCTCACCCACAGCGGGCGCCTGCAGCAGGTGCAGTATCTGTCGCGCTTCATTGCACAGTTCGTGCCGCGTGGCGCACCGCTGCTGGTGGCCGGCGACTTCAACGACTGGAGCGAGCGGCTGGACACGCCGATGCGCAGCATCGG
>JBIODO010000484.1:0-2953 GCA_044445225.1 Burkholderiales bacterium | reverse complement strand
TCCTTGACGGGAGCTTGATAAGTACTCATGGAGCAGCGAGATGCCTTTCGGCAGCCCGTTCCGTTGGGTTGTGGATTGCCTACAGCGCCTTCACGAGTTCGGGCACGGCACTGAACAGATCGGCCTCCAGGCCGTAGTCGGCCACGCTGAAGATCGGGGCCTCGGGGTCTTTGTTGATCGCCACGATCACCTTGCTGTCTTTCATGCCCGCCAGGTGCTGGATGGCCCCCGAGATGCCGCAGGCGATGTACAGCTGCGGGGCCACGATCTTGCCGGTTTGGCCCACTTGCCAGTCGTTGGGCGCGTAGCCCGCATCCACCGCGGCGCGGCTGGCCCCGAGCGCCGCGCCGAGTTTGTCGGCCAGCGGCGTGAGCACTTCGTTGAACTTGTCGCTCGAGCCCATCGCGCGGCCGCCGCTGACGATGATCTTGGCCGCGGTGAGCTCGGGCCGGTCGAGCTTGGCAATCTCCGCACCGACGAAGCTCGACAGCCCGCTGTCGGCCACCGCGGGGAGCGTTTCGATGGCTGCGCTGCCGCCGGTGGCCGCAGCCGGGTCGAAGCCGGTGGTGCGCACGGTGATGACCTTGATGGGGTCGCTGCTTTGCACGGTGGCCACCGCGTTGCCGGCGTAGATCGGGCGCTCGAAGGTGTCGGCACTGACGATCTTGGTGGCGTCGCTGATCTGCGCCACGTCCAGCAAGGCCGCGACACGGGGGGCGACGTTCTTGCCGTGCGCGGTGGCCGGGAACAGCAGGTGGCTGTAGGTGTTGGCGATCGTGAGTATCTGGGCGGCGACGTTCTCGGCGAGCTGTTCGGCCAGGCTCGCTGCGTCGGCGTGGAGGACTTTGGCGACGCCGGTGATCTGGGCGGCGGCCTTGGCGGCGCCGGCGGCGTTTTGGCCGGCCACCAGCACGTGCACGTCGCCGCCGCAGGCCAGCGCGGCGGTGACGGTGTTGAGGGTGGCGGGCTTGAGGGTGCCGTGGTCGTGTTCGGCCACAACCAAGACATTGGCGAGTGCTGTCATGTCAGATCACCTTGGCTTCGTTCTTCAGCTTGGCCACCAGCGTGGCCACGTCGGGCACTTTGACGCCGGCGCCGCGCTTGGGCGGTTCGCTGACCTTGAGGGTCTTGATGCGCGGGGCCGCGTCGACGCCCAGCTCGGCGGGCTTGTAGGTCTGCAGGGGCTTCTTCTTGGCCTTCATGATGTTGGGCAGCGTGACGTAGCGCGGCTCGTTCAGGCGCAGGTCGGTGGTGACGATGGCCGGCAGCTTGACCTGGATGGTTTCCAGGCCGCCGTCGATTTCGCGGGTGACGGTGGCGCGGCCATCGGCGAGAAGGATTTTGGAGGCGAAGGTGGCCTGTGGCCATTGGGCCAGGGCCGCGAGCATCTGGCCGGTCTGGTTGCAGTCGTCGTCGATGGCTTGTTTGCCGAGGATGACCAGGCCGGGCTGCTCTTTGTCGATCAGCGCCTTGAGCAGCTTGGCCACGGCCAGCGGCTGCAGCTCGTCAGTGGTTTCAACCAAGATGGCGCGGTCGGCACCGATGGCCATGGCGGTGCGCAGGGTCTCCTGGCACTGCGCAACACCGCAGCTGACGGCGATGATTTCGCTGACCAGGCCCTTTTCTTTCAGGCGCACGGCCTCTTCGACGGCGATTTCGTCGAACGGGTTCATGCTCATCTTGACGTTGGCAATGTCCACCCCACTGCCGTCGCTCTTGACTCGCACTTTGACGTTGAAATCAACCACCCGCTTGACGGGGACCAGGACTTTCATCGCAGCCTCTCCTTGATTCGATCCAGACTCAGGCCGGCAGCGGATGCTCGGCCACGAAACGCTCGACGCGGCGCGCGGTTTCTTCCGGCCGCGTCAGCGCGAACAGATGGCCGCAATCGACGGTCTCGAGCGTCGCGTGGCGCAGCCTCGAGGCGACGATGCGTCCGTTGATCGGCGGCACGATCGGGTCGTCGGCGCCCATCAGCACCAGCGTCGGTGCGTTCACCCGGTGCAGCCGGTGCCAACTCGTCCAGCCCATCACCGCGAGCAGCTGGTACATGTAGCCGCGGCGGCTGGGGCCGCGCATGGCCGCGACGTGGGTGTGCAGCAGATCGCGCTCCAAGCGCAGCACGCCGCCGTACAACTGGCCCCCGACGCGCAGCAGGTAGGCGGGGTCGAGATAGCGCCGCGGGCTGAGCAACTTCATCATCACGCTCGGTTGGCCAGGCACCATCACGAAGCCGGCGCTGGTAGCCGCCAGGGTCAGCGTCGAACAACGCTGCGGGTAGCGGATCGCAAACTCCTGCGCCGCGGCGCCGCCCCACGACACGCCGAACACATCGGCGACCTGCACGTTCAGGTGGTCGAGCAACCGGGCCGCCAGGCGCGCGAGATGGCGAAACCGATACGGCAACGCCGGCGCGGGTGACTCGCCGACGCCGGGCGCGTCGAACGCGATCACGCGCATCTGCTTGAAACCGGCGATGAAGGGCGCAGCGGTCTCCACGCTGGCGCCGATGCCGTTGAACAGCAGCAAGGTGCGCGCCGCGTCGCTCGCGCCGGCCACGGCAAAGCGCACAACCTGCGAACCCAGCATGACGGTCTGCATCGACAGCGGCGGCGCCATGGTGTTGTTCGGCCGGTGCTCGCTTGCGCCGGCGTCAGCCGCGCGCCATCACATAGGTGCCCGGCGCCGCGCACAGTGGCGGGTGGCGGCGCGACCCCGACTGTCGCGGCGCGCGCTTGTCGGCGTCCGAACGGGCGGCGAGCCAGAGCGCCAGGTGCGGCCACCAGCTGCCATCGCGCACCGCGGACCCTTGCTCGAAGGCCTGCGGCGAGTCGTGCGCGCCGTCGTTGACGACGAACGAGCTCTTCTTGTTGCCCGGTGGGTTGACGATCGACTGCACGTGGCCGCTGGCGTTGAGCACGAACTCGCTGCGCCCACCGAGCAGCCGGCG
>JBIODO010000483.1:0-2961 GCA_044445225.1 Burkholderiales bacterium | reverse complement strand
GCTTCGTCGGTGCGGAGATCGCCAAGCTCGACCGGCCCGAGCTCACCGCGGCCAAGATCATCGTCAGCGGCGGCCGCGCGATGGGCTCGAGCGACAAGTTCAACGAAGTGCTCACGCCGCTGGCCGACAAGCTGGGCGCGGCGCTCGGGGCCAGCCGCGCCGCGGTGGATGCGGGCTACGCGCCCAACGACTGGCAGGTGGGGCAGACCGGCAAGATCGTGGCCCCGCAGCTGTACATCGCCTGCGGCATCTCCGGGGCCATCCAGCACCTGGCGGGCATGAAAGACAGCAAGGTGATCGTGGCGATCAACAAAGACCCCGAGGCCCCGATCTTCAGCGTGGCCGACTACGGCCTGGAGGCCGATCTGTTCAGTGCCGTGCCGGAACTCGTGAAGGCGCTGTAGGCAATCCACAACCCAACGGAACGGGCTGCCGAAAGGCATCTCGCTGCTCCATGAGTACTTATCAAGCTCCCGTCAAGGATCTTCTGTTTTGCATGACCGAGCTCGCCGGGCTCGAGCACGTTGCCACGCTACCGGGGTTCGAAGAGGCCGGCGTCGACACCGCACAAGCGGTGCTCGAGGAGTGCGCCAAGTTCAACGAGGGCGTGATCGCGCCGTTGAACCGCGACGGCGACCAGAACCCCTCGTCATGGCAGGATGGCGCCGTCACCACCACGCCCGGCTTCAAGAGCGCCTACCGCCAATACGCCGAAGGCGGCTGGCAGGGCCTGCAGCACCCGGCCGAGTTTGGTGGACAGGGCCTGCCGAAGACGATCGGCGCGGCCTGCATCGAAATCAACAACAGCGCCAACCTGAGCTTTGCGCTGTGCCCGCTGCTGACCGACGGCGCGATCGAGGCGCTGCTCACCGCCGGCTCGGACGAGCTCAAGCGGATCTACCTGCCGCGCATGGTGTCGGGCGAGTGGACCGGCACGATGAATCTCACCGAGCCGCAGGCCGGCAGCGACCTGGCGCTGGTGCGCTCGCGCGCCGAGCCGCAGCCTGACGGCAGCTACAAGGTGTTCGGCACCAAGATCTTCATCACCTACGGCGAGCACGACATGGCGGACAACATCGTCCACCTCGTGCTGGCCCGCGCCACCGGCGCGCCCGAGGGCGTCAAAGGCATCAGCCTGTTCGTGGTGCCCAAGTTCATGGTCAAGGCCGACGGCAGCCTCGGTGCGCGCAACGACGTGCACTGTGTCAGCATCGAACACAAGTTAGGCATCAAGGCCAGCCCGACCGCGGTGCTGCAGTTCGGCGATCATGGCGGCGCGGTGGGTTACCTCGTGGGCGAGGAGAACCGCGGCCTCGAATACATGTTCATCATGATGAACGCCGCCCGCTACGCGGTGGGCGTGCAGGGCATCGCGGTGGCAGAGCGCGCATACCAGCAGGCAGCGGCCTACGCCAAGGAGCGCGTGCAGGGGCGGCCGGTCGACGGTTCGCTGCCCGCGGCCGGGGCGATCATTCACCATCCCGACGTCAAGCGCATGCTGCTGACGATGCGCTCGGTGGTCGAGGGTTGCCGCGCGGCGGCCATCAGCGCGGCCGCGGCCTACGACACCGCGCATGCGCACCCGGACCCCGCGGTGCGCAAGCAGGCCCAGGCGGTCTACGAGTTCCTGGTGCCGCTGGTGAAGGGTTTCAGCACCGAGATGAGCGTCGAGGTCACGAGCCTGGGCGTGCAGGTGCACGGCGGCATGGGCTTCATCGAGGAGACCGGTGCGGCGCAGCACTACCGCGACGCGCGCATCCTGTCGATCTACGAAGGCACCACCGCGATCCAGGCCAACGACCTCGTCGGCCGCAAGACCGCGCGCGACGGTGGCGCCACTGCCAAGGCGCTGGCCCGCGAGATCGAAGCCACCGAAGCCGCGTTGCGGGCTTGCGACCACGAAGCGGCGCATGCGATGGCCGGCCGGCTGGCCAAGGCGCGCCAGGCGTTTCTCGACACGGTGGCTTTCGTCGTCGCGCACGCCAAGTCGGACCCTAACGCGGCGTTCGCCGGGTCGGTGCCCTACCTGCTGCTGGCGGGCAACCTGGTCGCCGGCTGGCAGCTCGGGCGCGCGCTGCTGGCGGCTCACCAGAAGCTGGCGGCCGGCGAGGATGTCGGCTTCATGCGCAACAAGATCGCGGTGGCGCGCTTCTATGCCGAACACGTGCTGACCCGCGTGCCGGGCCTGCGCGACAGCGTGGTCGATGGCGCGGCGGCGGTCAACGACGTGTCGCTGCAGACGTTCTGACCGCGCGCGACGCAACGGCGAAGGCGATCGTGCGAAAGCCCTAGTCGGCCTCCAGCAGCCCGAGGATGCGCGCGCGCTGCACCACCTGCTTGCGCGTGCCGGCGTCGAGCTTGGCGAACAGGTTCTTCATGTGCCACTTGATGGTCTCTTCGCCCACCTGCATGGCCAGCCCGATTTCCTTGTTGGACAGATTGCGCGCCAGCAGCTCCAGCACCTCGCGCTCCTTGGGAGTGAGCGCCATGGTCGGGTTGGAGCGCGCCGGTGCGGCGGCTCGGGTGGGTGGCGCAGGGCGCGGCGGCGCGGCCAACGGGCCTGGCCTGCCGCCTGCCGCGTGGCCCGGGCCCTGCAAGCTCTGGCGCACCCAGTCGCCCAGCGCCGGGTGCGCGTCGTCGAACACGCGCGCCAGCCCGTAGGTGGCGGCGAGGTCGACCGCCTCGTGCAACAGCGGCAGCGACTGCTCGCCGCAACGGTCGAGTGCATAGGCGCGCAGGCCGAGCAGCTCCAGATGCAGGCGTCCTTGGTTGATGCGCTGCGCGTGGCTATCGGCCAGCGACAGCGCCTCGGCAGCGCGCCGCCACTCCTGCGCCGCGATCGCCGCGTGAGCCTGCGCCACCTCGCGCAACACGGCCACGCTGCGCCGCCACAGCGGGCCTTGCGGCGTGTCCGGGTCCGCCAATAGCGCGTCGATGCGGGCACACAGGTCGCGGCAGGTC
>JBIODO010000482.1:0-2975 GCA_044445225.1 Burkholderiales bacterium | reverse complement strand
GGCGTGAAAGGCCGGCACCAGCGGCGCGCCCTGGCCGCCGGCGGCGAGGTCGCGGCTGCGCAGGTCGCACACCACATCGATGCCGCAGCGCTCAGCCAGCACGGCGCCGTTGAGAAGCTGCAGCGAGAAACCGCCGCCGGGTGCCTGCGGACAGTGGCGCACGGTCTGGCCATGCGCCCCGACGGCACGCACCGGCTCGCGCTGCAGACCGGCTTGCGACAACAGGTCGCCTACCACGTTGGCGTAGGCCTGCGCCACCGCGATTGCCGCAGCGGCGGCGAGCTCGAGTTCGTTTGGCGCGGCCTCATTGAGTGCCAGCAAGCGGTCGCGCAGACGTCCATCGAACGTGTGATGCACATGGCCCAGCACCTGCATCGCCGGCGCAGCGTCGCGTGGCCACAGCACCGCCACACCGTCGACACCGTCGAGTGAGGTGCCCGACATCAGGCCCACGAACAGGCTCATGGGTAGTCGCCGTGCGCCGAGTGCGGCAAGCTGCTGCCCCACGTCGACCGCAAACGCGCCATTCCGGCCCGGCTACTCACCCTGACCGGGCGAGTCGCGCAACGTCTCGGCGATGTCGAACTGCTGCTGCACCGCACGCACGGCCTCCTCGAAGCGTGGACGCAGGCTGCCGGTGATCAGCACCGGCTCGGAGTTGCGTGCGATGCGCGTCGGATCCTGGTGCTGGCCGTGCACGCGAAATTCGAAGTGCAGGTGCGGCCCGGTGGCCCAGCCGGTGGCGCCGACCGCGCCCACACGCTGGCCCTGCTCGATGCGCTGGCCCTGCTTGACATCAATGCGACTCAGGTGGGCGTACAAGGTCTGCTTGTCGTTGCCGTGCGCGATCTGCACCACGTTGCCGTAGCCGTTCTGCCAACCGGCGAACTGAACCCAGCCGTCACCCACCGCCCGCACTGCGGTGCCGGTGGGCGCTGCGTAGTCGACGCCGCCGTGCTGGCGCCAGGTGTTCAGGATTGGATGCATGCGCATCGAGAAACCCGAGGTCACGCGCGAGAACGCCACCGGGCTGGCCAGGAAAGCACGGCGCCGGCTCTGGCCGTCAAAGCCGTAGTAACCGCCCTTGCCGTTGCCATCCGCGTACCACAGCACCTGTTGCACCTTGGTGCCGTTGACGAACTCGGCGGCCAACACACGGCCCGCCTCATCGGCCCAGGTGACTGGCTGCCCGTCCGCGCTGAGGGACTCGTAAACGACGCTGAAGGTATCGCCGCGGTGCAGCTCGCGGTGAAAGTCGATGTCGCCCGCGAACAGTTCGACCATCTGGATCGCGATCTGGTCACTCAGCCGGGCTTCGTCGGTGGCCGCGAACAATGACGTCTGGATGGTGCCGCCTGCGACCCGCACCTCCGCGTCGAGCTTGGCCAACTCGCTGTTGGCGCGCCACTGATCGCCGTTGCGTGCGATGGTCAGCCGCGTGAAATGCGTGTTCGCGAGGTCGGTGCTGGGCGGCGCAAAGCGGGCCACCAATTCCAGGGGCTGGCCGTCGCTGCTCACGCGCGCTTGCACTTGCTTGCCCGGCCGCCCTTCGAACAGCCGCCGCGTGTCGTTGTTGGCGCGCATGAAAGTGGCCAGCTGAGGATCGAACACGCCGAGCCGGCGCAGCAGGCTCTCGACGTTGTCGCTGGCGCGCGTTTGGTCGGCGCGCGATAGCACCATGTCGTACGACGCGAGCGCCAACAACTGAGCCGGCAGACCCGCCGGCTCGATGGTCTCGATGATCTGGCGCCGCGGCAGTTGGGCTGCGTCGGGTGCCATCGGCGCGATGCCGAATGCTGTCAGCGCGGTGCCCGCCAGCAGCACCGACGCGGCCACGGCCACGCGCCGCCGGTGGCGGCGCAGCGTGGCGGCCGCGCCGAGCATGGCGCGCTGGCCCATCGACTGTGCGGTTTGAACGATTCCCAACTGTGTGTCCACGTTGCCGGTTCGAGAACCAGCGGCACCTGCATCGCAGGTGATGCGGCCAAGCCGCGGTCCCTTGACATCGCGGCCTCTACAATCGCCGCCGCGTCTTGCTGGTCGCTGCGGCGAGATCCAAGCGAAGTAAGCAGGCGCTACAAGCAGCGCCGATGTAACGGCTCCCGAGTATACCGACCCCTCTGCGGACAACCTGCGGAAAACCACGCACTGCCAAGCCCGCACCGATGACCAGCGCGCCAGAATTTCATGCTACCGACGCTGTGCGCGACGCCATGGCGGTGTCGCTGCGGGGTTGTGCCGAGTTGCTGCCTGAGCCCGACTGGTTGCGCAAGCTCGCGCGGGCCGAGGCCACCGGCAAGCCGTTGCGCATCAAGTTCGGACTCGATCCCACCGCACCCGACTTGCACCTGGGGCACACGGTGGTGTTCAACAAGATGCGGCAGCTGCAGGACCTGGGGCACACCGTGATCCCGCTGATCGGCGATTTCACGTCGATGATCGGCGACCCCTCGGGCCGCAACAGCACGCGGCCGCCGCTGACCCGCGAGCAGATCGAGGCCAACGCCAAGACCTATTTCGACCAGATCCGGCTGGTGCTGGACATCAGCCGCGCCGAGGTCCGCTACAACAGCGAGTGGAGCGACCCGCTGGGTGCGCGCGGCATGATCAAGCTGGCCGCTCGCTACACGGTGGCGCGCATGATGGAGCGCGACGACTTTCGCACGCGCTTCGAGGCCAGCACGCCGATCAGCGTGCACGAGTTCCTCTATCCGCTGATGCAAGGCTACGACTCGGTGGCGCTGAGGAGCGACCTCGAGCTCGGCGGCACCGACCAGAAGTTCAACCTGCTGATGGGCCGCCATCTGCAGCAGGAGTACGGCCAGGAGCCGCAGTGCATTCTCACGATGCCGCTGCTCGAGGGGACCGACGGCATCGAGAAGATGTCGAAGTCGAAGAACAACTACATCGGCATCACCGAAGACGCCAACACCATGTACGCCAAGGTGCTGTCGATCAGCGACACGCTGATGTGG
>JBIODO010000481.1:0-2987 GCA_044445225.1 Burkholderiales bacterium | reverse complement strand
TGTATCAGCTGTTCACCTTCACCATGCTGCTGGCCCTGACCACGAACAATATCGGCCTGCTGTGGGTGGCGATGGAAGGCGCAACGCTCTCGACGGTGCTGCTGGTCACGCTGTATCGCACGCCCGCCAGCCTGGAGGCGGGCTGGAAGTACTTCATCTTGTGCGGCGTGGGCATAGCACAGGCGCTGTTTGGCACCATCCTGATCTACTTCGCGGCCGAGAAGATCCTTGGGGGCGGTGGTACCACCGCGCTCCTGTGGACCCATCTCAACGCGGTCAAGGGGCAGCTCGAGCCGCGTGTGATGAGCCTGGCCTTCGTATTCCTGCTGGTCGGCTACGGCACCAAGGTGGGCCTGGCGCCGCTCCACAACTGGCTGCCGGACGCGCACGCCGAGGGCCCGACGCCGATCTCGGCGGTACTGTCGGGGCTGCTGCTCAACGTCGCGCTTTACGCGGTCGTGCGCTGCAAGGTACTGGTCGAGGGTTCGCTCGGCTCGCAGCTGCCCTCGAACATGCTGATGGGCTTCGGGCTGGTATCGGTGGTGCTGGCTTCCTTCTTCCTGTGGCGACAGCGGGACATCAAGCGCCTGTTCGCCTACTCGTCGGTCGAGCACATGGGCATCATCACCTTCGCCTTCGGCATGGGCGGTCCGGTGGCGAACTTTGCCGCCCTGTTGCACATGACTGTGCACTCGCTCACCAAGAGCGCGATATTCTTCACCGTGGGCCACGCTGCGCAGAAGGCAGGCTCGCAGATCATGGACCAGATCCGCGGGCTCATCACACTCAGTCCCACGGTCGGCTGGGGGCTGATGCTCGGGAGCCTGGCGATCATCGGCATGCCGCCCTTCGGCGTGTTCGCGGCCGAGTTCCTGATCCTGACCACGGCGATGAAGCAGCAACCCAGGGCGACGCCGATCCTGCTGCTCGCGCTCGGCGTCGCGTTCGCCGCGGTGTTCGGCCGCGTCCAGCCGATGGTGTTCGGCGAAACTACGGCACGGCGCCTGCCGCATCCGCCGGCGCTCCTGCCGGTGTTCGCGCACTTGGCGATCGTGCTGATGCTCGGCCTGTTCGTGCCTCCGTACCTCGCCGACTGGTACCGCCAGGCGGCCGTTATGATCGGAGGGCACTAGCGTGCCGCTGGGTCAATGGCTCTCGCGTGCGCAGCCGCTGCCCGGCAGTCCCTCGGCCATGCGCGTGGCGGTCGATGCCGGTGACTGGCTCGCCGCCGCGGGCGACGCGGCCGCGGCCGGCGGGCAACTGTTGTCGTTGTGGGCGACGCCGGCCACGCGCGCGCTGGTGCGGGCGGCGTTGCTGCACGGCGGAGGCCTGCTCGTGCTCGAGCTGGAGCTTCCTGCAGCAGACTCGAGCTATCCCGGACTGCAGCGGCTCTTTCCTGCCGCCTCGCGCATGCAGCGCGCGGCAGCCGATCTGACCGGCGTGCGTTCGGACGATTCCGATCTGCGCCCGTGGCTGCGCCACTCGGCCTGGCCGGCCGCCGCGCGACCGCTGTGCGAGCGCGTGACGGGCGTGGAGCCCTCGGAGCTGGTCGCGGATAACTACGACTTCCAGGCCGTCGAGGGCGATGGCGTGCACGAGGTGCCGGTGGGCCCGGTGCACGCCGGCATCATCGAGCCGGGACACTTCCGCTTCTCGATCGTGGGCGAGAAGGTGCTCCGGCTGGAGGAGCGGCTCGGGTACGTGCACAAGGGCATCGAGCGCCGCTTCCAGGAGCTCGGCCTGGAGGAAGGCCGGCGACTCGCGGCGCGCGTGTCGGGCGACTCGGCGGTGGCCTATTCCTGGGCGTACTGCCAGGCCCTGGAGGGACTCGCGCACACCCAGGTGCCACCGCGTGCGCTGTGGCTGCGCGCGCTCTGCCTGGAACTCGAGCGCCTGCAGAACCACCTCGGCGATCTGGGCGCGCTCGGCAACGATGCCGGATTTGCATTCGGCCTGGTGCAGTTCTCGCGGCTGAAGGAAGAGCTGCTGCGCGCGGTACACGCCGCGCTCGGCCAGCGCTACCTGCTCGACGCCGTGGTGCCGGGTGGGATGGCGGTGGATACCAGCGCCGCACAGGAGCACGAGCTGGTGCAATGCCTGCACAACATCGGCATCGAAGCGCTGAACCTGCGCAGCATCTACGACGAGCACGCCGGCGTACAGGATCGCTTCGTCGGCGCCGGCCGGGTACCGCCGGAACTCGCACGGCGGCTCGGCCTCATCGGACTGGCGGGCCGCGCCAGCGGCCAGGATCTCGACCTGCGCGTGGACCAGCCCTGGTCGCCTTACGAAGTGCTCGTGCCCGACAAGTGCGTTCGCAGCGGCGGTGACGTGGCGGCGCGTGTCATCGTGCGCTTCGAGGAGCTGCAGGCGTCGATACGGCTCGCGACGCGCGTACTCGAAGGCCTGCCCGCGGGCCCAATCTGCGCCGCCGTGTCCGCGCGGACCGCGGCGGGTCTGGCGGCAGGCCTCATCGAGGGTTGGCGCGGCCCGGTCATGGTGGCACTCGAGGCCGACGGCCGAGGCGGAATCGCGCGCTGCCATCCGCACGATCCATCGTGGCAGAACTGGCCGGTGCTCGAGCATGCGATCCTGGGGAACATCGTTCCGGATTTCCCGCTGATCAACAAGTCGTTCAACCTTTCCTACAGTGGTCACGATCTTTAGGCGCCGATGCTGAAGACACTACGCACCGTGCTGGCCACCGGCATCGTCTCCGAGGCTCCGCCGCCGCTGGACCCGGCACTGCGCGTGCGCGAAGCGCTGCCCGCAAGGGTGCAAGAGGTGCTGGGGCGGGCACTGTGCATCCGGCACGTCGATGCCGGCTCGTGCAACGGCTGCGAGCTGGAGATCCACGCACTCAACAACCCGCTCTACAACGTCGAGGGCCTGGGAATCCGCTTCGTCGCCAGCCCTCGCCACGCCGATCTGCTGCTGGTGACTGGCCCGGTATCGCGCCACATGGCGCTGGCGCTGCGGCGCACCTA
>JBIODO010000480.1:0-2994 GCA_044445225.1 Burkholderiales bacterium | reverse complement strand
TGCGCGCGAAGGTGGGGATGATGGCGCTCACGATGCCGAACGCCGGCAAGATCATGATGTAGACCTCGGGGTGCCCGAAGAACCAGAAGATGTGCTGGTACATGATCGGGTCACCGCCGCCCGAGGGCGTGAAGAAGCTGGTGCCGAAGTGGCGGTCGGTCAGCGTCATCGTGATGGCGCCGGCCAGCACCGGCATCACCGCGATCAGCAGGTAGGCCGTGATGAGCCAGGTCCAGCAGAACAGCGGCATCTTCATCAGCGTCATGCCCGGCGCGCGCATGTTCAAAATCGTCACGATGATGTTGATCGAGCCCATGATCGAACTGGCGCCCATGATGTGCAGCGAGAAGATCGCCATGTCCATCGACGGGCCCATCTGCAGCGTCAGCGGCGCGTAGATCGTCCAGCCGGCCGACGGTGCGCCACCCGGCACGAAGAACGACACCACCAGCATCCCGGCAGCCGGGATCAACAGCCAGAAGCTCAGGTTGTTCATGCGCGCGAACGCCATGTCGGTGGCGCCCACCTGCAGCGGCACCAGCCAGTTCGCGAAGCCCACGAAGCCCGGCATGATGGCGCCGAACACCATGATCAGGCCGTGCATCGTGGTGAACTGGTTGAACAACTCCGGGTTGAAAAACTGCAGGCCCGGCTTGAACAATTCCAGGCGGATGCACATCGCCAGCAGCCCACCGATCATCAGATTCGTGAAGCTGAACAGCAGGTACATCGTGCCGATGTCTTTGTGGTTGGTCGCGAACAACCAGCGCCGCCAGCCGTACGGATGACCGTGGGCATGGTCGTCGTGGTGGCCCGCGTCGTGGCCGTGGTCGATCACTGCACTCATGAGTAGTCCTTCGGAGCCTTGAGCGTTGCCGGGGTCACTTGCGCGCCGCAACCACCTCGGACGGCTGCACCAGCTGCCCGGTCTTGTTGCTCCAGTTGTTCTTGGTGTACGTGACAACGGCGGCGAGGTCGGTGTCCGACAGCTGCTTCCACGACGGCATGCCCTTGGCCGTGCCGCCCAACACCACCTGCAGCTGCTTGCCCTTATCGGCGTCGTTCACCACCGGTGAGCCGTCGAGCGGCTTGATCGGGCCGCCGCCGGTGCCGTTGGGCTTGTGGCACACCGCGCAGTTGGCGCTGTAGACCTTCTCGCCGCGCGCGATCAGGTCGGCCAGCACCCACACCTTGCTGGGGTCGTCGGCCTTGGCGGCCATCTCTTTGAGCTTGCCTTCGACCCACTTGCTGTAGTCGGCGTCGCTAAGCACCTTCACGTGGATCGGCATGAAGGCGTGCTCCTTGCCGCACAGCTCGGCGCACTGGCCGTAGAAGTCGCCCGTCTTGTCGGCGCGGAACCAGACGTCGCGCACGAAGCCGGGGATGGCGTCTTGCTTGATGGCGAAGGCCGGCACCATCCAGGCATGGATCACGTCGTTGGCTGTGGTGATCATGCGGATCTTCTTGTTGACCGGCACTACCAGCGGGTTGTCGACCTTCAACAGGTAGTCGTCGCCCTGCGGATGGCCCGAGTCGGACATCTCGCGGTGCGTGACGTCGAGCGTGGACAGGAAGCCGATGCCCTCGCCCTCGCCCCTGATGTAGTCGTAGCCCCACTTCCACTGGTAGCCGGTGGCCTTGATCGTGAGGTCGGCGTTGGTGGTGTCCTTCTCCGCCACCACCGTCTTGGTGGCGGCCACGCCCATGCCGATGACGATCATGAACGGCACCACGGTCCAGGCGATCTCCACCGCCACGCTCTCGTGGAAGTTGGCCGCCGGGTGGCCCTTGGATTTGCGGTGCTTGAAGATCGAATAGAACATCACGCCGAACACGGCGATGAAGATCACCAGGCACACGATCAGCATGCCGTTGTGCAGCGTGATGATGTCGGCGGCCATCTTGCTGGCCGGCGGATGCAGATCGATCTGGTTGACGGCGGGGCCGCCGGGCAGGTCGTTGACCGCCAGGGCCGGCAGCGCCCACGCCGATGCGGCCAGTGCCGACAGGGCGTTCGCCCAACGTTGCCGCGTCATGAGGATGTTCATGCTTCGTCGATTGTTGGAATGCTTGCAATGAAACCGGGTCAGTCGCGCAGGCGCAGCGCCAGGCGCAGCTCCTGCGCGAGTTGGCTGCGCCATTCGGGCCGCAGGTAGCGGCCCACGCACGCGCGCTGGCCCTCGCCGGAGACCTCGACCAGCGAGCCGTCGCAGCGGGCGGGCTCCACGCGCACCCACTCGGCGCGAAACCTTGCGCTCTCCACGCCGATGCCGCAACGGTGTTCGATCGCCAACTCGCGGCCGGCCAGCGTGATGGTCTCGCAATCGGTGGCATGGCGCGCGTAGACGGCCAGCGCAGCCCCCAGCAACAAGAGCTCCAACCCGGCGAACGCCATCACCGTCGGTGCACCGACCCACCAGAAGCCGGCGGCAATCGCCAGCGACACCGCGCACAGCGACAGATACACGATCACCATGTTGCGTGGCGTGATCGAGCAGTTGCGCTTCATCACCCATTGCATGCCTTGCGCGGCAGAGCTCTCGAGCCGGCGGCCGAAGCGCCAAGCGGTACGGGCGGCCACGGCAGGCGCGGACCAGGGGCTGGGAGCGAAGGTGGCGGTCATTGAAGCGTGGTGCGCGCAGCGTCGGCCCGTCTCGGCAATCGACACCGCGAAAACTTGCGGATTCTAGCGGAGCCGAATGCGGCCACCGGGCCTACCCGAGCCCGCGCGCACAGCAGGCAGATCCTCATGCGCGGCCGCGGGCCGCGCGGCCACTCAGTTCGTCGACCGCTGGCGCGCCAGATCGGCCCGCAAGTCCTGCAGCGACACGGTGCTGACCGGCGCCACGCGGGTGCGCGCGCGCGGCCGCACGGCGTGGCCGTAGACGATCTCGAAGCTGAGCGCCACCCGGCCATCGGCATCGCGGCGGCGCTCCAGCTGGGCGAGCAGGCGCTCGCGCCAGCGCGGCGTGCGCAGACCGGCGTGTCGGGCCG
>JBIODO010000479.1:0-3014 GCA_044445225.1 Burkholderiales bacterium | reverse complement strand
GCCTTCAATGGCCTGGGTGTTGGTGGCCGCGGCGGGCACTTTCGCGCTGACGATGGGCGCGCGCCAGTCGATGGGCTTGTTCGTCAGCACGCTGAACACGCACACCGGCATCGGCCTGGCCGCGGTCAGCCTGGCGTTTGCCTTCGGCCAGTTGTGGTGGGGCCTGACGCAGCCGCTGGCGGGCATCGTGGCCGATCGCGTCGGTGCCGGCCGCGTGTTGATCGTCGGCTTGGTGTTGGTCGCATTGGGCACTGCACTGACGCCTTTCATGACCAGTACGCTGGGCCTGATCTTCGCGATCGGCGTGCTCGCGGCCGGCGGCGCCGGCATGGCCGGGCCTGCGGTGCTGATGGCCGCCACCACGCGGCTGGTGCCGCTTGAGCGGCGCGGCATGGCGGCGGGCATCGTCAACGCGGGCGGGTCGTTCGGCCAGTTCGTGTTCGCGCCGATCGCGCAGGGCATCACCGCGGCGGCCGGCTGGGTGATCGCACTGCAAAGCCTGGCGGCGTTCACGCTGCTGGCGCTGCCCGCGGCGTGGGTGCTGCGCACGCGGGCGGCCCAGCCCGTGGCGGCGTCCACGGCCGGCGTGGCGCCTGCGGCAGCAGCGCGCCGCGAAACCGTGGGCCAAGCCTTGTCGCGCGCCCTGGCGCTGCCGAGCTACCGCTGGTTGTGCGCGGGCTTCTTTGTCTGCGGATTCCACGTGGCGTTCATCGCCACTCACCTGCCGGGCGTGGTGGCGAGCTGCCAGTTGCCGCCCGAGGTGGGCGCGTGGTCGCTGGGCGTGATCGGCCTGTTCAACATCGTCGGCAGCCTGACCGTCGGGTGGGCCATCGGCTACCAGGGCGGCCGCTGGCGCATGAAGTCCTTGCTGTCGCTGATCTACGCAGCTCGTGCATTGGTGGTGCTGGCGTTCGTGTTCGCGCCCAAGACACCGACCACGATGTTGATCTTTGCGGCGGCGATCGGCTTCACCTACCTGTCCACCGTGCCGCCCACCGCGGGGCTGGTGGCGCGTTTCTTCGGCCCGTCGCAGATGGCGATGTTGTTCGGCGTGGTGATGCTGTCGCACCAGCTCGGCGGATTTCTCGGCGCCTACCTGGGCGGCAAGTCGTTCGAGTGGACCGGCAGCTACGACTGGATGTGGTGGGCCGACATCGTGCTGGCGGTCGGTGCGGCGCTGGCCCACCTGCCGATCGACGAGAAGCGCCCTGTGGTGGCCGCGCAGCCGGCCTGAGCGCCGCCGCGGGCAAGCGGCGTCAACCGTCGCGAGCGGTGGCCAGCCCCGGCGCGGCGCCGTCGCCATAGGCGGCGCGCCAGCGGTTGTTGATGCGCTCGTTGGCGTCGAGGCGTTCGCCCGGCAGGCCGTCTTCGGCGTGCCAACTGGCGACGCGCGACTCGATCGCAAAGTGCGCGGTCGGCTTCAGCAGCGACGGATCGTCGAGGCTGCCCGCGGCGAGGTCCATGCGCTCGCTGTCGAGGTACTCGAAGGTGAGCGGCGTACCGCACTGCGAACAAAAGCCGCGCCGCGCGATCTTCGACGACGCGTAGTACGCCGGCATGCTCAGCCAGCGCACCTCGGCCTTGCGCAGGTTGAGAAACGCGGCGCGCGTGTTGCCGAAGGCGAGTTGGCACATGCGGCAGTGACAGTAGTAGCCGTCGCGGTGATCGGGCGTGGCTTCGTAGCGCACACGGCCGCACAGACAGCCGCCGGTCAGCGCGGGCAATGGGTTCGCAGTCGAGTCTGACATGGGGACCTCCAACTGGAGCGTAGCTGCTGCGGTGGCCTCGCACAACCCGCTGCAGCGCACGCGGGGCGCGTGCCAGCAACCCGTGCAGCCGTCAGGCCTTGGGTGGCATCGTGTAGTTCAGCGCGCGGCGTCCGCCGTCGACGTAGACGATCTCACCGGTGATGTAGCTGGCTGCATCGCTGAGCAGGAAGGCCACCGCGTCGGCGATCTCCGCCGGCTCGCCCAGGCGCCGCAGCGGCGTGCGCGACAGGATGCGCTCGCGCGCCTCGTCGCTGCCGAGCACTGCGGCGCGCGCCAGTTCGGTGGCGATGGTGCCCGGCCCCACGGCGTTGACCCGCACGCCGTGGTCGGCCAGCGCGAGCGCCATCACGCGCGTGAGCTGGTCGATGCCGCCCTTGCTCGCGTTGTAGCTGGCGATCGAGGGGATCGCCATCGTGCCGTTGACCGAACTCATGTTGACGATCGCGCCGCCGCCAGCGGCGGCCATCGCGCGCGCCACTGCTTGCGCCACCAGGAACGAACCTTTGAGGTTCACACCGATCACCGCGTCCCAGTCGGCCTCGGTGATGTCGAGGAAGTCGGCCGCCTTGAAGATGCCCGCGTTGTTGACCAGCGCGTTGACCGTGCCCAGTGCGCGCTGCGTGGCGGCGAGCGCGGCGTCGACCTCGGCCTTGCGCGACACGTCGCAGCGTTGTGCGAAAGTCTTTGCGCCCGCAGCACGCAGCTCATCGGCCAGCGCCTGCGCCTGCGCGATGTCCACGTCCCACAGCGCCACCGCGGCGCCATCGCGTGCCAGGCGGCGCGCGCAGGCAGCGCCGATGCCTTGTGCGGCGCCGGTGATCACGGCAACGCGATCCTGCAATGCGAACGATGGTGTGCCCATGCGGTGCTCCTGGTGACGGTCGTGGGGCAAGAGGTCAGCCGCGCGATGCGCGGTCGAGCCAGCTGGCCAGGCCCTGTGCGTTGATCTCGACGTCCATCGCCATCCAACGCATCGCGTCGTCGACGTCGGCAAAGCCGTGTTCGCTCAAGCGGCGGCGGTACAGCTGGCTCAGCTCGCTGCACAACGCGGCGTGTCGGTTGTTGGTGGCGTCGCGTTGGCGCTCGCCGATGGCGGCCAGGTCATCGATCTGCTCCAGCAGCAATCGGCTCAGGTGCGGGGCATTGGCAACGCGGCCGTAGTGCGTGACGCACAGCGCTGCCGGGTCGCGCTCGAGCAGCCGCGCCACCGAGGCCTTCAACGGCTCGGGCTCGAACTGCACCGGC
>JBIODO010000478.1:0-3031 GCA_044445225.1 Burkholderiales bacterium | reverse complement strand
GTGCAGAGAGGTGAAGGCCGGTGTCAGCGGCGCGCGCCGCGCTTGCGCGCGCCCGGCCCCGCCAGGTGATGGCAGAGCATGCGTTCGAACGCCAGGCGCGCACGGTCCAGCCCGCCGGGCAGCTTGAGAAAGCGCGCATCGTGGTGCAGCGAGAGGATCAGGCCGTGGATCTCGAACAGCATCTGGTGCGCGTCGGTGTCGTCGCGCAGATGGCCTTCGTCGATCGCCATGCGGATCGCCTTTTCGAGCGTCGCGTGCCAGGTGAGCACCATCTGCGCCAGTGCGTCGCGCACTGGGCCCGGCCGATCGTCGAACTCCACCGCACCGCTGATGTAGATGCAGCCCGAGTCGATCTCCACCGAGACGCGGCGGATCCAGCGCTCCACCAGCGTGCGCAGGCGCGGCAAGCCACGCGGCTCGTGCATCGAGGGGTGGAACACTTCGTCGGCAAAGCGCTCGTGGTATTCGCGCACCACCGAGATCTGCAACTCTTCGCGCGAGCCGAAGTGCGCGAACACGCCCGACTTGCTCATGTGCATCAACTCGGCCAGCGCACCGATCGACAGTCCCTCGAGGCCGTTGTGCGAGGCCAAGCCGAGTGCGACGTCAAGAATCGCGGCGCGCGTCTGCCGCCCCTTGGGCAGCGGGCGCAAGCCGGCGCGGGTCGTGGAGGGTTCGGTCAATTGGACAGCAATAAAACGAACGATCGTACTATTCTGACTGAAAGCCATCGATCCTGCTCCGCCAAGGTGTTCACTATTTGTAGGTTGGCCTGCCTAGCAAGGCGGGCCGCCATGCCGGCCGGTCTGCGGCTTGGAGTGCCCGCTCAGAGTGCGCTACGCTTGCAGGTGTTTGTTGGAGGCTGCTCGCCGCCGTGGATGTCCTGCAACTCGATGTGTCCGGTCGCCCTCAGGCGTGGATCACCCCGCGCGAAGCGGCCGTGCTTTACGCCAGCGACGGTGTCGCCTGGACGCTGGGCGACACCTTCCACGTGCTGCGCGGCGGCATCCAGCGCACCACCGGCCTGCAGTCGCGCATCGACGTGCACCCGATCATCGCCGTCAAGGGCTCGGTGCCAACGCGCGCCTGGCGCACGGTGCCGGCGCTGACCAACCCGAAGCTGTTCAACCGCGACCGCCACGTGTGCGCCTACTGCGGGCGCCGCTTTCCGTTCGATTTGCTGACGCGCGAACACGTGCGCCCGGTGTCGCGTGGCGGGCGCGACACCTGGATGAACTGCATCACCGCCTGCCGCGGCTGCAACGGCCGCAAGGGCAACCGCCTGCCCGAAGAGGTGGGCATGGGCCTGCTGTACCTGCCCTACGTGCCCAACCTGCACGAAGACATGATCCTGCGCGGACGCCGCATCCTGGCCGACCAGATGGAGTTCTTACTCGCCAGTGTGCCCAGATCAAGCAGGCTGCACGCCTAGAGAGCGCTGTCGACGGCCAAAAAAAGCGCGCCCGAGGGCGCGCTTTGTCATGGCGGAAGCGGGTCAGGCCGCAGCGATATTCGCCGCCGTGAACGGCATGCGCCGCACGCGCTTGCCGCTGGCCGCGAAGATCGCGTTGGCCACCGCCGGGCCGATCAGTGCGGTGGCCGGCTCGCCGATGCCACCGGGCTTCTCGGTGCTCTGCACGAGCGTGATATCGATCTGCGGCGCCTCGTTGTTGCGCATCACCCGGTACTTGTCGAAGTTGGTCTGCTGCACGCGGCCCTTGTCGACCGTGATCTCGTCCCACAGCGCTGCGCTCAGGCCGAAGATGATGCCCGACTGGATCTGCGCTTCCACCGTGTCGGGGTTGACCATGCGACCGAGGTCGGCCACCGCAGTCACCTTGTGCACGACGGGCGCGCCGTCCTTCATCGAGACCTCGGCCACCATCGCCATGTAGGTGTCGTAGCCTTCCATGATCGCGACCCCGCGGGCGCGACCTGCCGGCGCGGCGCCGCCCCAGCCAGACTTGTCGGCGACCTGCCTGAGCACGTTCTGGAAGCGCGGCGACTTGCTGACCAACGACATGCGGTAGGCCACCGGGTCGGCCTTGGCCGCAGCGGCCAGTTCGTCGATGAAGCCCTCGTTCGCAAACGCATTCTGGAAGTGACTCACCGAACGCCAGTAGCCCACGCGCAAGCCAGCGTCGTGCTTGACCACGTCGTGCCGGGTGGCGGGGATCTCGTAAGGTGCGATCATCGCCTCGGTCATTAGCGGATCCTGCACTTCGGCCGGCAGGCCGAACACACGCCCGGTGATCGACTGCGACGTGAAGCGGAACGTCATCGCCGTAGGCTTGCCGTCGGCCCCCACCGCCGCCGCGATGTTGTGCACCCCGTGCGGCCGATAGAAGTCGTGCGTCATGTCGTCTTCACGCGTCCACAGCAGCTTCACCGGCTTCAACACGGCCTTGCTGATCTGCGCGGCCTGGATGATGAAGTCGATGTCGATGCGCCGGCCGAAGCCGCCGCCGAGGAACGTGGTCTGCAGCGTCACCGTCGACGGATCCAGATTCACCGCCTTGGCGATCACGGATTGCGCCGCGTCTTGCCATTGCGTGGGGCCGATCAGATCCATCTTGTTGCCACGGTAAGAGGCCGTGAAGTTCATCGGCTCCATCGGCGAGTGCGACAGATTCGGGCAGATGTACTCGGCGCGAATCACCTTGGCACCCGCCGCGTTGATCGCCGCGTCGGGGTCACCCACCGTCTTGAGCACCAGCGGCTTGCCGGTGCCGGCCGCCGCCTTGGTGCCGGCCAGCATGTCCGCGGTGTTGAGGTTGGCGTTGGGGCCTTCGTCCCAGACGATCTTCAACGCCGCACGCGCCTTGCGGGCATGCCAGTAGGTGTCGGCCACCACCGCCACGCCATCGGGGATCTGCACCACCTCGACCACGCCGGGCATACCCTTGGCGGCGCTGGCGTCGAAGCTCTTGACGGTGCCGCCGAGCACGGGGCTCTGCTCCAGCGACGCGTACAGCATGTCGGGCAGCTTGACGTCGATGCCGAACACCGCCGTGCCGTTGACCTTGGCCGG
>JBIODO010000477.1:0-3035 GCA_044445225.1 Burkholderiales bacterium | reverse complement strand
TCGCCGAGATTGACCACGTCCCACTGGTAGTTGCCGGTCTGCACCTGCGCCTTGAGCTTGGCGAACGAGACGCCCGGCACGGTCTTGATCGCAATCCCGGTCTGCGCCGTGAACGGATCGAAGAACGCCTTCCTCCACGACGTCTCCCACACGCCGCCGTACGAATTGACGTAGACGGTCTTGCCTTGCGCCTGCGCGGAAGTTCGCACGAACGGCGCGGCGATCAGCGCGCCGCTCGCCGTCGCCAGCATGTTACGACGCGTGATCAGTCCGCGGCGGGAAACCCGATCGACCATGGTTCCTTCCCCGTCGTTCCAAGCGGCGCGCGCAGCGCGCGACGCCTGCAATCGCTGCGCGCGACGGCCGAAAGGCTTGCAAACTGCCGGTCATGTTACATGATCCTCGAAACGGGGAAAGCTCTCGTCTCATGCACGCATTCCGGGGAGGAGCGTCGCGCGACGGATGGACGGCCGCGCTTCTGGTCGCGCCGGCGACGCTCGCCATCCTGGTGCTGTTCGTCATCCCGATCGGCTACGTGCTCATGCTCAGCGTCACCGATCCGAGCGTCTCGCTCGCGCACTATCGCCGGCTGTTCACGGTGCCGCTCTACACCAACGTGATGCTCAACACGTTCCGCACCTCGCTGATCGTCACCCTGTGTTGCCTCGCGCTCGGCTATCCGCTCGCCTACGTGATGGCGCGGCGCAATGACGCGGTCGCCGCCATCCTGCTGCTCGCGGTGGGCCTGAGCTTCTGGACCGGCTTCGTCGTACGCACCTATGCGTGGCTGATCATCCTCGGCAACAAGGGGCCGGTGAGCGCGCTCTATGCGGCCGCCGGTTGGGGCCGGCCGCCGCAGCTCCTGTTCACCTCGTTCAGCTCGACGCTCGGCATGACGCACGTCCTGCTGCCCTACATGGTGCTGGCGCTGTACGGCGTGATGCGCAAGATCGATCCGTCCTACCTGCGCGCCGCCGAGGGCCTCGGCGCGCCGCCGTGGCGCGGCTTCGTCGACATCTTTCTGCCGATCAGCCTGCCCGGCGTGGTCAACGGCTGCGTGCTCGTGTTCACCATGTGCCTCGGCTTCTACGTCACGCCGATCCTGCTCGGCACGCCCAAGGACATGATGATCTCCCAGCTGATCAGCCAGCAGATCGAGGACCTGCTCGCCTGGGGGTTTGCGTCGGCGATCGCCGTGGTGCTGCTCGGCTGCACGCTGGTGCTGCTCGCGGTCTACAACCGCTTCGCCGGCCTCGACCGGCTGTGGGGGTGACCGCATGACGCGCCACATCCCGCTCGCGCTGGCGTTCGTCGCCGCGCTGTTCCTGGTCGCCCCGATGGCGATCATCGTGCCGATGTCGTTCTCCTCGGCGATCTCGTTCGAGTTTCCGCCGCCCGGCTACTCGATTGGCTACTACAAGGACTATTTCACCAATCCGTCCTGGCTCGACGCGACGTTCAACAGCTTCGTCATCGCGCTCGGCTCGGCCGTCTTCACGCACATGGTCGCATTTCCTGCCGCGTTCGGCTTCGTGCGCCACCAGTTCTACGGCAGGAGCGCCTTCAACCTGCTGATCATGGTTCCGGTGATCGTGCCGGCGGTGGTGAGCGCGCTCGGCTACTACGGCTTCCTGAGCCTCGTGCATCTCGTCGGCACGCGCACCGGCATGATCGTGGCGCACAGCGTGCTGTCGATCCCGATCGCCTTCCTGGTGCTGACCGCGACGCTCAAGGGCTTCGACCGCAACCTCGAGCGCGCCGCCATGAACGCCGGCGCCGGGCCGCTGCGCACGTTCTTGTTCGTGACACTGCCGGTGCTCCGCCCCGGCCTCCTGGTCGGCGCGCTGTTCGCCTTCCTGCACTCGTTCAACGAGGCGGTGGTCGCGATCTTCATCGCCGGCCGCGACGCCTCGACCTTGCCGAAGAAGATGTTCGAATCGATCCGCCTCGAATCCGATCCGGTGATCGCCGTCGTCTCCACGCTGCTCACCGGCACGGTCTTCCTCGGCGTCCTCGTCTCCGTGTTCATCCGTCGCAGGCCTGCCAATGCCCATTGAAGCGCTCGTCAAACCCCGTTCCATCGCCATCGTCGGCGCGACCGACCGCGCCGGCCCGGCCCGCTCGGTGATCGAGTCGCTCGGCGCGCTCGGCTTTGCCGACGCGATCTATCCGGTCAACCCGAAGTACCCGACCGTGCTCAACCACGTCTGCTATCCGAGCCTCACCGACCTGCCGGAAGCGCCCGACGTAGTCGTGTTCTCGATCCGCAATCCGCTGATCCCCGAGCAGGTGCGGCTGGCGATTGCCCGCGGCGCACGTGCCGCCGTGATCTACGACAGCGGCTTTGCCGAGCTCGGCGAGGACGGCGCGCGGCTGCAGGACGAGATCGCCGGGC
Source organism: Burkholderiales bacterium (assembly GCA_044445225.1). GTDB lineage: Bacteria > Pseudomonadota > Gammaproteobacteria > Burkholderiales > Burkholderiaceae_C > JAEUPI01. The sequence goes on along the minus strand of JBIODO010000477.1, from coordinate 640 downwards.
TGTGCCGCGAGGCCGGCATGGCGGTGTGCGGCCCGAACTGCATGGGCATCCTCAATCCGCCCGGCCGCGTCACCACCTACAAGCAAACCATCATGAATCCGGCGCCGCTCGCCGGCAATGTCGGCATCGTGTCGCAGAGCGGCTCGGTCATCATCGCGATGCTGTCCGACCTGCGCCGGTTCGGCATCAGCCTGTCGGTGTCGGCCGGCAACGAGGCGGTCACCCGCACGGTCGACTACATCGAGTATCTGATCGACGATCCCCACACCAAGGTGATCGCCACCTTCTCCGAGTCGGTGCGCGAGCCCGAGCGCTACGTCGCGGCGCTCGATCGCGCCGCCGACGCCGGCAAGCCGGTGGTGGTGCTGAAGGTCGGCCGCACCGAGCGCACCCAGCGCGCCATCACCAGCCACACCGGCGGGCTGGCCGGCTCCTCGCGCGTCTTCTCCGAGGTGCTGCGCGCGCACCGTCTCGGTGAAGGTCGCGATCACTTTCGTATTGGGATCGTCGATCAGCCAGTCGATGTAGTCGACCGTGCGGGTGACCGCCTCGTTGCCGGCCGACACCGACAGGCTGATGCCGAACCGGCGCAGGTCGGACAGCATCGCGATGACGACCGAGCCGCTCTGCGAGACGATGC
>JBIODO010000476.1:0-3038 GCA_044445225.1 Burkholderiales bacterium | reverse complement strand
GGCGACGCGAGGCCGTTGCAGGCACCCGGCAGCTACTGGGAATACAACGACGTGCGCATCAACCAGCTGTCGCTGGCGTTGCTGCATCTGTTCAACCGGCCGTTGCCCGAGGTGTTCGACGAAACCTTGATGCAACCGCTCGAGTGCAGCGCCACCTGGCGCTGGCGCGGTTACGACGATGCGTGGGTCGACGTCGGCGGGCGCCAGGTGCAGTCGGTGCCCGGCGGCACGCACTGGGGCGCCGGTGTGTCGATCTCGGCGCGCGACCAGGCGCGCCTGGGGCAGCTGCTGCTGAACGACGGCGTTCATGCCGGCCGCCAGTTGATTCCCGCGTCATGGGTGCAGCGCATGCGCGAGCCGTGCGCCATCGCCCCGTTCTACGGCTGGCTGCTGTGGCTCAACCGCGATGGCCGCACGTTTCCCGGTGCGTCGGTGCAGGCCCATTGCATGGTCGGCGCCGGCGGCCACCTGGTGTGGATCGAGCCCGCGCACGACGCAGTGGTGGTGGTGCGCTGGATGGACCCGGCGCACACGGCCGGCTTCATGCATCAGTTGAGCGAGGAACTCGCCGCGGGCTGAGTCCGCGCACGCGCCAGCGAGCGATTCGAAAGCTCACGCGTCGTCGGAGTAGTCGCCCGCCACCGTGCCCGGCAGATCGAACCCGTAGTGGTCGGCCAGGCGCTGCCACGCCTCTTCGGCGGTTTCGACGTAGTGGAACAGGCCCAGATCCTCGGGGCTGATCATGCCGCTGTCGACCAGGTGCTCGAAGTTGATCAGCTTTTCCCAGAACGCGCGGCCAAACAGCAGGATCGGGCGCGAGCGGCTCTTGCCGGTCTGCACCAGCGTCATCGTCTCGAACAATTCGTCGAGCGTGCCGAAGCCGCCGGGAAAACACACCAGCGCGATCGATCGCATCACGAAGTGCATCTTGCGCAGCGCGAAGTAGTGGAACTGGAAGCACAGCTCCGGCGTGATGTAGGGGTTGGGCGCCTGCTCGTGCGGCAGCACGATGTTCAGCCCGATGCTGCGGCCGCCGACGTCGTGCGCGCCGCGGTTGCCCGCCTCCATGATGCCGGGGCCGCCGCCAGTGACCACGTAGATCGGCGTGTCCAGCGTGCGCGAGCGCTCGGTGATGATCGACGAGAAGCGCCGCGCCTCGTCGTAGTACTGGCTCATCTCGAGCGCCACCGCGGCGCGCCGCACCGCGGCTGCATCGCCGCTGGCCTGCGCCGCCTGCATCTGCGCCTGCGCCACGTCGGAGGGCATGATGCGCGCGCTGCCGAACAGCACGATCGTCGACTCGATCTGATGCTCCTGCTGGACCATCTCGGGCTTGAGCAGCTCGAGCTGCATGCGCACCGGGCGCAACTCTTCGCGCAACAGAAAGTGCTCGTCGGTGAACGCCAGCCGGAAACTGCTCTCGGGGCCGTCGTAGCGCGACGCCGGCTTGGGCGCCAGCGCGTCTTGCTCTGCGGTGGGAAAGTTGCGTTCGTGGAGCCGGGAGCGCTGCATCATGACGGCCAGCAGGCGTTGCAGTGGAACCTCGCAGCTTACCGCGCCGGCGGCTGTGCGAGACTGCCTGCGATGCCGCTGAACGAAATACCCGCGACCGAGGGCCGCGCTTGAGCGCCAACCCGGCGGCCGGCGCCGCACTCGTCGAGGCCGACGAGCCGCGCTACGGCTGGGTCGTGGTGTGGGCCACGTTCATTGCCTTGGCGGTGATCTTCGGCGTCGCGTATTCATTCGCCGCGTTCTTCGAGCCTTTCGTCGGCGAGTTCAAGGCGCAGCGTGCCGACGTGTCGCTGGTGTTCGGCCTGTGCGGGCTCGTTTACTTCGTGCTCGGCGCGTTCGGCGGCATGCTGTCCGATCGCCTCGGACCGCGCGTGGTGGTGGGCGCAGGCATGGCGTGCATCGCGCTGGGTCTGATGGGTGCCGGGATCGCACGCTCGATGACCGAGGTGACACTGGCCTACGGCGCCGGCGTGGGCTTGGGCATCGCGCTCGTCTACACGCCGGCCATCGGCACCGTGCAACCGTGGTTCACGCGGCGCCGTGGCCTTGCGGCGGGCATCGCCAGTGCCGGCATCGGTGCCGGCACGCTGATCGTGCCGTTGCTCGCTGCCGCGGCGATTGCCGCCTGGCGCTGGCGCGGCGCGATGACTGCGCTGGCCATCGGCACGCTCGCGATCGGGCTCGCCGCGGCGCTGCTGCTCAAGCGCGCGCCGGCCGCGGCCAAGCGCTCCGATGGCACGGTGCCCGGCGTGCCGCTGCGTCAGGCGCTGACCAGCCGCACGTTTCTGTGGCTCTTCGCGATGTGTGGCTTCGGCGCCTTCAGCATGTTCATTCCGTTCGCGCACCTGTCGGCGGCGGCGCGCGACCTCGGCGTGCCCGACGCGCGCGCCGTGGGTCTGGTGGGCTTGATCGGCATCGGCAGCCTGACCGGGCGCTTTGCCATCGGTGCGCTGGCCGATCGCGTCGGGCGTGCGCAAACGCTGATCCTCGCGCAGGCTTCGCTGGGCGCGTCGTTCATCGTGTGGGCGCTGGCCGACGGCTATCTCGCGCTGGCAGCGTTCGCGTTGTGGATGGGCACCAGCTACGGAGGCATCGTCTCGCTGATGCCGGCGTTGTGCATGGATCGCTTCGGCGCGCGCGCGGTGTCGTCGATCATCGGCACGTTGTACAGCGCCGCGGCGATCGGCAACCTCGCCGGGCCGTGGCTGGCCGGGCACATGTTCGATGCCTACGGCAGCTACGCCGCGGTGACCTGGGGCTGCATCGCGCTGTCGGCGTTGGCGACGCTGTGCACCTGGCGGGCGGTGCGGCGCTGAGCGGCTTCGCGCCGACCGCGTCGACGGGTGCACAGCCGGTGCAGCGATACTGGCGCATGACCGCCATCCGCATCGCCTGCGTCGGACACGCCGCGCTCGACCATGTGTTCGAAGTTGCTGCCTTTCCGTCGCGGCCGACCAAGACGCCGGCGCTGAGCTATCGGCCGGGCACCGGCGGCATGGCGTTCAACGCCGCGATCGCCGCGGCGC
>JBIODO010000475.1:0-3039 GCA_044445225.1 Burkholderiales bacterium | reverse complement strand
GCGCCATCCGCGCCGCTTGCGTTGGCGGCCCATCCTGCACAACGTGCAGATCGCGGGTGTGGATGCGCTGCCGATCACCGGGCTGCTGTCGTTCCTGATGGGCCTGGTGATCGCCTACCAGGGAGCGGACCAGCTGCACCGCTTCGGCGCCAACATCTTCGTGGTGGACCTGGTGGCGCTGGCGATGTTGCGAGAGCTGTCGCCGCTGCTCACGGCGATCATCATCGCCGGGCGATCGGGCTCTGCGTACACGGCGCAGATCGGCACCATGAAGGTCACCGAGGAGATCGACGCGCTGCGCACCATCGGCGTCGGCGCGCAAGACCTGCTGGTGGTGCCGAAGGTGATCGCGCTGGTGATCGTGATGCCGCTGCTCACCGTGTACACCGACGTGACCGGCGTGCTCGGCGGCATGGTGATGGCCAAGCTCAAGCTTGGTGTGGGCTTCGACGCGTTCATCGACCGGCTGGACGATGCGATCCAGCTTTCTTCGTATTGGACGGGCCTGGTCAAGGCGCCGGTGTTCGCGCTGATCGTCGCGCTGGTGGGTTGCTATCGCGGCTTCCAGGTCAGCGGCAGTGCCGACAGCGTCGGCGCGCAGACCACCGTGAGCGTGGTGCAGTCGATCTTTCTGGTGATCGTGACCGACGCGCTGTTCTCGATCGTCTTCCTCTGGCTCGACCTGTGATGCCCGCGGCAGCCGACAGCCCGCCCGCCAGCGCCGTGGTCGACGTGCGCGGCGTGCGCACGCGTTTCGGCGCTGCGGTGGTGCACGACGGCCTGGACTTGCGCGTGAATGCCGGCGAAGTATTCGCGCTGGTGGGCGGCAGCGGTTCGGGCAAGAGCACGCTGCTGCGCGAGATCATCGCGCTGCAGCGGCCTGCGGCCGGATCGATCCGCGTGTTCGGCCACGAGGTCATCGGCCTGGACGACGAGCGGGCCTTGCCGCTGCGCCGCCGCTGGGGCGTGATGTTCGAGCGCGGTGCGCTGTTCTCTGCACTCACGGTGGCCGAGAACGTGGGCATGGTGCTCGCCGAGCACACCGATCTGCCGCCACACCTGATCCGCGAGGTGGCGGCGGTGAAGATCGCGCTCAGCGGGCTGCCCGCCGACGCCGGCGCCAAGTATCCGAGCGAGCTCTCGGGCGGCATGCGCAAGCGCGCCGCGCTCGCGCGTGCGCTGGCGCTCGACCCCGAGCTGTTGTTTCTCGACGAACCCACCGCAGGCCTGGACCCGCTGTCGGCCAGCGGCATCGACGAGCTGGTGCGCGGGCTGCACGATGCCTTGAGCCTGACCATCATGATGGTGACCCACGACCTCGACTTGCTGTGGCGCGCGGCCGATCGCGTGGCGGTGCTCGGCAAGGGCCGCATCGTGGGCGTCGGTACCATGACCGAGCTCTCGCACTCCGACGATGCGGTGGTGCGCCAATACTTTCATGGGCCGCGCGGGCGCGCGGCGCTGGAGCAGGCATGGAAAACAAAGTGAATCTGTCCGTGGTGGGCGCGTTCGTCATCGTGCTCACGGTGACGATGATCGCGGGGGTCCTGTGGCTCGCCAGCGGCATGTACAACCGCAAGACCTACGACACCTACGAGACCTACATGACCGAATCGGTGTCGGGGCTCACCCTCAACTCCACGGTGCGCTACCGTGGCGTCGAAGTGGGCCAGGTCCGCCAGATCATGCTGGCACCGGGCAATGTGGAGCAGGTGCGCGTCAGGCTCGAGATCGAGCGGGGCACGCCGGTGAAGACCGACACGGTAGCCACGCTGCAGACGCAGGGGCTCACCGGCCTGTCCTACGTGGAGCTGAAGGGCGGGCGCAAGGATTCGCCGATGCTGAAGGCGGCGCCGGGCCACGAGGTGCCGGTGATCGCGTCGGCGCCCTCGTTGATGGAGCGCCTGGAAACGTCCACCCCGGCGTTGATGGTCAACCTGACGCGCGCTGTGGACAACCTGAACTCGCTGCTCGACGACACCAACCGCAGTGCGGTGCGCTCGACGCTGGCCGATCTGGCGGTGTTGACGCAGACGCTGGCCAAGCGCTCGTCGACGATCGATGCCGCGCTGGCCAGCGCGGGACGCACCATGGAGAACACCGCCAGCGTCAGCGCCCAGCTGCCGCAACTGGTGCGGCGCTTCGATCAAGCCGCCGACGCGTTGGAGCGCATGGCTACCGACGTGTCGGATGCCAGCACCAGCGCGCGCGGCACGCTCGACAGCGCCCGTGGCACGCTCGATGCGGCGCGCAGCACGCTCGAAGGCTCGCGCGCCGAGGTCGCGCAGTTCACCGGCAGCGCGCTGCCCGAAGCCCGCGAGCTGGTGGCCGAGCTGCGCGGTCTGGCGGCCACGATGCACCGCGTGGTCGACGAGGTCGAGCGCAACCCGGGCGTGCTGCTGCAGGGGCGCGGGCCCGCCAAACGTGGACCGGGCGAATGACCATGCGTGAAGCGGCCGCCAACGCGATCGACCCGAGACCGCCTGCGAGCGTGCGCCCGCACGTGGCGACCCTGGCACGGCGCACGCGGCGCGCCGCTGTCGTGGCCGCGTGGTCGCTGCTCGGCGGCTGCAGCTTGGCGCCGCCGGCCCCGGCCGACGCGACATCGCTGCACCTGCTCGACGCCAGGCCCGAGGTGGCGACGACGGCCCGGCGCGACGACGTGCTGGCGGTGAGCCCGCCGCGGGCGGCGCCTGGATTCGACTCGGCGGCCATGGCCTACGTGCAGAAGGAGCACGCCCTCGACCACTTCGCAACGCACCGCTGGGCCGATACACCCGCGCGCATGCTGGGCCAGCTGCTGACGCGCACGCTCGAGGACACGGGCAGTTTTCGCGCCGTGGTGCCGGCGGGCAGCGGCTTGCAGGCCGATCTGCGGCTCGATACCGAGATCGTGCTGCTGCGGCAGAGCTTCCTCGCCAGGCCGAGCCGCGTGGAGTTCACGCTGCGCGCGCAGCTCGTCGACGTGCCCGGCCGGCGCGTGCTGGCCACGCGCTATGTCGAGGCCACGCAGGAGGCGCCATCGGACGACGCCCCGGG
>JBIODO010000474.1:0-3046 GCA_044445225.1 Burkholderiales bacterium | reverse complement strand
GCCAGACTACGCCTCGCCCGAGCAGGTGGCCGGCAAGCCGGTGACGGTGGCCACCGACGTGTACTCGCTGGGCGTCGTGCTCTACGAGCTGCTGACCGGGCAGCGCCCCTACCGCCTCGGGCGCCCCACTGCGGCGGCGCTCGAGGAAGCCATCCTGTCGGCCGAGGTGCCGCTGGCCAGCACGCGCGTCGCCGGCGATCGCAAGCTCGCGCGACAGCTGCGCGGCGACCTCGACACCGTGCTGGCCAAGGCGCTCAAGAAGAACCCTGCCGAACGCTACGCCAGCGTCGAGTCGTTGGCCGCCGACGTGCAGCGCCACCTCGATGGCGAGCCGGTGCTGGCGCAGCCCGACAGCCGCTGGTACCGCGCGGGCAAGTTCGTGCACCGTCATGCCCTGCCACTGGGCGCCGCCACGGCCGTGGTGCTGGCGCTCGCGCTGGGCCTGGGCGCAGCCGTGTGGCAGGCGCGCGAAGCGCTGCACCAGAGTGCCGTGGCGCGCGCCCGCGCGCAGCAGGCCCAGGCATCGACCGACTTCACGCTGATGGTGCTGAGCGAAGGCATGCGGGCCGACGAGGCGCTCACGCTCGACCAGCTGATGCGACGCAGCGAGGCCATGGCCGAGCACGAGTTCAGCGGCAACCCCACCGAGCGCGCAGTGGCCGCCGACACGGTGGCCGACTGGCTCGTCACCAACGATCAGTTCGACCGCGCGCAGCAGTTGCTGACACGCACGCTGGAGCGGCTGGCGAGCGGCGTCGACCCCACGGTGCTGCACAACCTGCGCTGCCAGCGCGCCGTCTCGCGCCTGGACCTCGGCCAGACCGACGCCGCCATCCGCGAACTCGACGAGGTGATCGCCGCCGCGACGGACGACCCCGAATCGTCGTGGTACTGCCTGCAGCGCCGCACCACGGTGGCACTGCGTCTCAACGACGCCGCCGGTGCGTTGCGTTTCTCGCGCGAGGCACTGCGCCAGTTCGACCGCGCCGGCAACACCTCGGGGCTGCGCCGCGCCTACCTGGTGGCCAACGAAGCCTACGCACAGGTGTTGAACGGCTCGCCGGCGCAGGCCAGCCTCAGCTACCGCGCCGCAGTCGACCTGCTGGCCGGCGCGGGGCGCGCCGAGAGCACGCTGGGCGCCAGCGTCTACAACGACTGGGCCATCGCGCTGTGGAGCGCCGGCGATCCGCGCGCCGCACTCGAGCAACTCGACCATGGCATGGCGATCATCGAGCGCCGCTCGCCCACCGGCGACGCCTCGGCCAGCTTTTATGCCAACCGCGCGCAAGCCTTGCGCGCGCTCGGTCGCTACGCCGAGGCGCTGGCGGACTTCGAGCGCATGCAGCGGCTGGCGAAGAAGGACAACAACCCGAGCTTCGAGGTTTACGCGCTCGCCGGTGAAGCGCTCGTGGCCGCCAACCTCGAGCGGCTTGACGACGCTCGCCAGCGCCTGCGCGACGCCGATGCATTGCTGCGCCAGGCCGCGCTGCCCGCGCAAGGCGCGCCGGCGCTGTGGTTGCGCATCGCGCAGGCGGCGATCTTTCAACACGAAGGCCGTCTCGCCGAGGCCGACCGCACGCTGGCCGAGGTGGAATCGCTGTACGCCCAGCGGCAGGCCAAGACCGGCGTGGTGGCCGAAGTGGGCATCGTGCGCAGCGAGATCGCGCTCGCACTCGGACAACACGACGCGGCTCGCTCGCGCGCCGAGCAGGCGCTGGCCGTGGCGCGCAACGGCCAGGGCGATCTGCCGCAGTCGTTTCTCACCGGGCGCGCATGGCTGGCGCTGGCGCGCAGCGAACGTGCGTTGGCGGCGCCGGCGCCGGCGCGCCAAGCGTGCCAGCAGGCCATCGATCAGTTGCAGCCCACGTTGGGCGCCGGCCATCCGATCACGCAGCAGGCGCGGCGGCTCGCGAGCGAGCTCGGCGCGTGACGGTGAGTGCGGCTACTTGGAGCGCGCCGCCGCGCTGGTGTGCTCGCCCGCCGCCGGCGTGATTGCCTTCACGAGTGTCAGGGCAGCGTCGCCAGCGGTCTCCGGCGCTTGCGCGAGCGAGCCGCCACTGGCGGCGCCGAAGTCGAACGCCAATCGCGGCTGCCGCCACGGGCCCTGCACATGCATCGGCACGCTGACGCCGGCCAGGCTCGCCAACTCGTGCGGGCCGCGGCCCACGGTGGCCTGCAGGCGCAGATCGAGCACGCCCGAGTCGAGCAGCAACTCGCCCTCGCCGGTGGTGCGGATGGCCGCGGCGTCGAGCTCCAGCATGCGGCCGTTGGCGCGGCGTTCGCGCAGCTCGAAGCGCGCCTTCATCTCGCTGAATGGCGTGCTCGCCGCGCTGTTGAACTCGCGCTGCCGCGCCGGCACCCGCTTGCCCAATTCGGCGCGCCCTTCGAGCAGCGCTGCGCGCAGGTCCACCCCCGACAACACGCCGCCGCGCAGCGTGAGGTTGAGCGAGCCTGCGAGCGCGTTGCGCAAGCTGCCGACGCTGCCGCCGTCGGCGGCCACGTCCCAGGTGAGCGCGCCGCGGCCTTCGAGCCAGCGCGCTGGCGTCATGTCGGCCAGCAGGCTGCGCAGATCCACTTCGTTCAAGCTGCCCTTGGCGCTGATGCGCGGCACTGCCGCGCCCGCGTCGATGCGCAGCGCCGCTTCGAGCTGCGCGCCATAGGCTTGCGCCGCGATGGGGTCGACGACCAGCAGCGACTTGTCGAGCTCGAAGCGGGTCGACGCGGCGCCCATTTGCAGGCCGGCCACCTTGAGCTGGCCCACGCGCACGCGACCCTGCACGTTGGCATCGTGCAGCGTCGCCACGTCGAGCGGCGTGGTGTCGTCCTGCCAGCGCGCGAGCCAGGCGGGGGACAGCAGCGCGTCCAGATCGAGCCGCGCCAGCTCGGCATCGACCGTCCAGCGGGCACGGCTCGCGTAGTCGGCCACAGCCAACTCGGCCTTGACGTCGCTGCCGGCGAACTGGCCGCTCCATGCGGCCACCGCCGATTGCTGCTGCAGGTTGATGTCGAGCCTGCCCTTGAGCTGGGCCGTCGCGTCGGCGGCCAG
>JBIODO010000473.1:0-3065 GCA_044445225.1 Burkholderiales bacterium | reverse complement strand
TGTTCGTAGCTCAGCGCGTCGGCGCCGACCGTGCGTTCGATGCGCGGCAGCGCCACACCTTTGGCCTGCGCCGGCCGATTGCTGCCCTCAGCCAGCTTGCGCGCGCGCTCTTGCACCGCAGCGCCGAACTGCGCCGGCTTGACCACCGCATCGACCAGACGCCACTGCACCGCGCGCTGGCCACGCACGCCCTCGGTAGTCGTGCAGAAGATGTCGGCCAGGTCATGCCGCACGTGGCGCTTGTCGGTGACCCGCGTCAGGCCGCCGGTGCCGGGCAGCACGCCGAGCAGCGGCACCTCGGGCAACGACACCGACGACGAGCGGTCATCGACCAGCACGATGTCGTCGCACGCCAGCGCGAGCTCGTAGCCGCCGCCCGCGCACGAGCCGTTCAGCGCGGCGACGAACTTCAGCCCCGAGTGCCTGGAGCTGTCTTCGATGCCATTGCGTGTCTCGTTGGTGAACTTGCAGAAGTTCACCTTCCACGCGTGGCTCGACAGGCCGAGCATGAAGATGTTGGCGCCCGAGCAGAACACGCGGTCCTTGAGACTCGTGACGATGACCGAGCGCACCTCGGGATGCTCGAAGCGGATGCGCTGCAGCGCGTCGTACAGCTCGATGTCGACGCCGAGGTCGTAGCTGTTGAGCTTGAGCTTGTAGCCGGGGTTGATGCCACCGTCTTCGGCAACGTCCATCGCCAACGTGGCGACCGCGCCGTCGAAGCTCAGCTTCCAGTGCCGGTACAGCGAGGGGTCGGTGCGGTAATCGACCGGGGAAACCGAAGCGGTCATGCAGATCTCCTGAGAACGGCACTATTGTGCACGCAAATGGAATTTCGTGTGCGATTTATGCATCATATTGCATGTCACGAGCGGCGTCAAGGCCATGTCGCGGGCGCTGCGCCCAAGCGTGCGCGCCCAAGCGGCATCGCGCAAGCCGGGCTTATTGCGGCAGCTGCAAAGCGCGCCGGACCAGCGCACGCAGCCCCTGGAAGGCCTGCTCCAGCGGCTGCGCGCTGGTATTGAAGCTCAAGTCGGCCTTCGCGTAGAACGGCAGCCGGCCGGCGAGGATGCGCTTCAAGTCGTCCATCGCCTCGGCGCTGGCCGCCATCGGCCGCATGTCGCCCTGAGCGGCCACGCGCTGCATGTGGTCTTCAGGCTCGGCCTTCAGCCACACCGTGGTGCAGTGCGCCAGCAGCTCGTTGAAGGTGGCGGCGTCCGACACGATGCCGCCGGGCGTGGCGATCACCACCTCGGGGTAGATCTGGATCGCCTCTTCGAGCGCACGCCGTTCGTAACGGCGATAGGCGTTGGTGCCGTAGAGGTCGTGGATCTCGCGGATCGTGCAGCCGGCGAACTTCTCGATCTCGCGCGACAGCTCGACGAACGGGTAGTCCAGGTCGTCGGCCAGCATCTGGCCGAGCGTGGACTTGCCGGCGCCGCGCAGGCCCACCAGCGCGATGCGATGGCCGCGCGCCTGGGCATCGCCCCGCGTGCCGAACATCTCGCCCAGCGCAATGCGCGCGCGCCGCAGGTCGGCTTCGCTGCGCGGCTCGAGCAGCTCGCGAATCAACAACCACTCGGGCGACGAGGTGGTGACGTCGCCGACCAGCTCGGCCAGCGAGCACTGCAGCGCCTGCGCCACCTGGCGCAGGATCAGGATCGACGCGTTGCCGGTGCCCGATTCGAGGTTGGCCAGGTGCCGCTCCGACACGCCGGCCAGCTGGGCCACCGCTTTGCGGGTGAGCCCGCGCCGCGCTCGCAGGCTGCGGGCGCGCTCGCCGAGCGCCAGCAGCAGCGGCTCGCGCTCGTCGGGCCGCGCCGCCGCGTTGGTCGCGGACCGCCGGGTGGCATGGTGGGACTTGGCCGCCCGGGTCCGGACCGATTTCTTCGCCGGCTCGGTGGTGGCAACCTTGGTCCTGGTGGGTCGCGGCGGTCGAGGGGCTGCAGATCGGCTCATGCAATATAGTGCTTGACAGATGGCGGCACCAAAACTATTGTGTCGCTGCACGCACAATAATGCATGCTGGCCGGCGCCGCAAGGCGCAAGCTGGAGCAGTCAGCGGGTTCGGCCCCCGAGGCCCGTTGAGAGTGTCGCGCGTTCGTTCCGTTCGTTTGTTCGTTGCCGTTGGAGTCCGCCATGTCTGCCGCAGTTGCCGCCCCACCCGCCACCTACAACTTTGCCGCCGACCTGTTTGCGCGCAACGCGGCGCGGGCCTCGAAGCTCGCCTATGCCGACGACCACGGCCATCTCACCTACGGCGAGCTCGAGCGCCAGTCGCGCGGCCTTGCAGCGGCGCTGCTGGCGGCCGGCGTGCGCCGCGACGAGCGCGTGCTGCTGGCGATGCAGGACAACAACCTGTGGCCGGTGAGCTTTCTCGGCTGCCTGTTCGCCGGCGTGGTGCCGGTGGCAGTGAACACGCTGCTCACCGCCGACGACTACGGCTACATCCTCGCGCACAGCCGCGCGCAGCTGGTGTTGACCTCGAGCTCCGCGCTGCCGGCATTGCAAGCGGCGATGGCCGCGTCGCCGCACGAGGTGCGCGAGGTGTGGGTGGCGCATCCGAGCGCGCCATCGGCGCGCGGCGAGGCCGACCTCACGCAAAAGATCAACGCCGCCGACGCGCTGAACAAGCCCGCCGCAGCCGCCGGCGACGAGCCGGCGTTCTGGCTCTATTCGTCAGGCTCCACCGGCCGTCCCAAAGGCACCGTGCACACGCACGCCAACCTGTACTGGACCGCCGAGCTGTACGGCCGCGGCGTGCTCGGCCTCAGCGAACGCGACGTCTGCTTCTCTGCGGCCAAGCTGTTCTTCGCCTACGGCCTGGGCAACGCACTCACGTTCCCGCTGTGGGCCGGCGCATCGACGGTGCTGATGACCGAGCGGCCCACCCCCGACGCGGTGTTCAGGCGCTGGACCGGCGCTGCCGGGGGCCCGAAGCCGACGCTGTTCTTCGGCGCGCCCACCGGCTACGCCGGCATGCTGGTCTCCCCTGCGCTGCCCAAGCGTAGCGAGGTGGCGCTGCGCCTGTGCTCGTCGGCCGGCGAGGCCTTGCCGCGCGAACT
>JBIODO010000472.1:0-3083 GCA_044445225.1 Burkholderiales bacterium | reverse complement strand
CTCAGCCCGCCAACTTGATGAACGCGATGGCAGCGCCCAGCGTGTCTTCGGCGATCGCGAAGCGGCCGACGTTCGGGATGTCGCTCGGCTCCATCAGCACCTTGCCACCGAGCGCCTTGGCGCGGCTGGCGGTGGCGTCGCAGTCGGCCACGGCCACATAGGGCAGCCACATCGACGGGGCATCGGGGCGCACCGAGTGCATCAGCCCGCCGCGGGAGATCTCGCCGGTCTTGAGCATGTAGTAGGTGCCGTCGGGGCCCATGTCCATGCTGTCGTGGCTGTAGCCGAACACTTGTTGGTAAAACGCCAACGCGCGCGCGTCGTCGGTGGTCCACAACTCGTTCCAGCACCACGCACCGATAGGCACCTTGGCCGGGTCGGGGCGGTCGCCCTGCGCGTTCTTCCACAGGCACACCGTTGCGCCCGTGGGGTCGGTGATCGTCGCGCCGCGGCCCACCGTGCCGTGATCGGCCGGCGCCGAGACGCCGGTGGCGCCGGCGGCCAGCGCAGCGGCGTAGCTGGCATCGACGTCGTCCACGGCGATGTAGCTGAGCCAGGCCGGACGCACCGCCGCATCGACGCTGCGATAGCCGCCGATGCCCTCGCTGGTGGTGCCGTCGCCGTTGAGGATCATCGAATAACGCTGGCCGCCCATCGGCATCGACTCGGTGTGCCAGCCGAACAGCGCGTCGTAGAACTTGCGCGCCTTGGGAATGTCCGCCGACAGGTGTTCGAACCAGACGAATTTACCGGGCAGAGAGCTCATGCGAAATCTCCTAGCAGCTGTTGCGGGCGTTGAGGGAACCGCAACATACCTCGACGCCGCGGGCTTGAAAAGAGTTTGCCGTCGGCGTGCCTGGCGGCTGGCGACTGTGGGCGTGGGGTTGGCGGCGCAAGCGGGCGAGGCGACAGGCCGCCCACCTGTTGGCGGGACAGCCACGGCGCGAGAAGGAGTTTGCATCGTTGCCGCCGACGAAGGTGTCTGCTCACACTTGTGTACGGTCTGAGCGCGCGCTGCATGCTAGTTTGGCCCCATGCACGACGAACGCTCGGGCCACCCGGTCGGACAGCGGCGCAGCGGCCGCGGCCACCGGCGCTGGCTGTGCATGCTGGCGCTGTGCGGCGCCGCCTCCGCCATGGCGAGGGATCCGCCGCTCGACCCGTGGGCCGATGCACAGTGGCGTGGCGCCTTGTCGGGGCTGAAGGCCGATGAGGTGCGCAGCGTGCGCTGGAGCGAGCAGGTGTTTGAAGCCGATGCGGCGGCCGAGCCGGTGGCGGCTTCGTCGCAGGTGCGGCGCTTCACTTTCGGCGACGATGGCCGGCTGGCCGCACTGGGCAGCGAACGCAGCCGCCGCGGCGCGCGCGACGAGCGCCACCAGCTGAAGTATGAGTGGAGTCCGGCTGGGGTGTTGCAACGCATCGACGAGGACGGCGTCGCGCAGCCGCTGTTGCAGCGCCAGGCCGATGCCGCCGGCCGCATCATGTTGCAGATCGAACGTCGCGGCGACCTGCTGGAGCGCACCTCGTATCAGTACGACGCGGCGGGGCGCGAGCGCGAGCGGGTGATCGACGCGGGCAAGGCGACGGGCCGCGTGCGCGAGCGCCGCAGCTACCATCCCAACGGCGCGTTGAAAGCCATCGACACTGACACCAAAGGAGGCCCCGCACGCACGGTCACCTTCGACCCGCTGGGCCGGCCGGTGAAGATCAGCTCGCGCGAGCCGCAGGCGCTTCGTGTCACGCAGATCCGCTATCCGACCGCGCTCACCGCGGTGTACGACGACAGCGCCGCCATCCTGGGCGGCGGCGGCCTGCGCAAGTACACCCGCGAGGTCAGCTTTCGCGTGCGCAAAGCCGAGGAGCTGATGAGCCCCGGCGAGCCCGAACAACCCTTGAGCCGGCGCGAGGTGCGCGATGGCACGTCGTCGGAGACACAGACCGAGTTCGACGACGCCGGGCGGCCGCTGCGGCGACGGCAACTGGTGGGCGAGCGCCTGCGCTGCGTCACCGAATGGCAGTATCACGCGAGCGGACTGCTGTTGTCGGCGCACAGTCGCCAAGGCGATGGCGACGCGCGTTGTGCCGACAGTCCCGACATCGATGCCGACATCGAGGTCGACGAGCGCGGCAACTGGGTGCGCCAGGTTGTGCATCTCACGCACGCCGACGGCCGCCGCGTGCGGGCCGCCGAACGCAGCCGCGAGATCGACTACCGCTGAAGCGCCACGCGCGGGCGGCTCAACGCGCGAGCACGTGCAGCAAGAAGCGCTGCAGGTCGGCGATCTCGGGCAGGCACACCGAGTGTTCCATCGGGTACTCGTGCCATTGCACGGCATAGCCCAGCGCGCGCAGCGCATCGCGCGTCGCCACCGCGCGCGGCAGCGCGATCATCGGATCGAAGCGGCCATGGGCCAGGAAGATCGGCGTGCCCTGATTGGCCGCGCTGCGCTCGACGGCCGTCTTGTCGGCCAGCGGCAAGTAGCCCGACATGCCGACGATGCCGGCCAACCGCGCGCCGTGGCGCAGGCCGGTGAGCAACGCCATCGCGCAACCCTGGGAGAAGCCGGCCAGCACGATGCGCGAAGGGCTGACGCCGCGAGCCACCTCGCGCGCGATCAGGCCCTCGACCAGCACCTGTGACGCCCGCAGCCCGGCCTCGTCTTCGACGGCAGGGCCGCCACCGAGCGCCAGGATGTCGTACCACGCCGGCATCACGAAGCCGTTGTTGATCGTCACCGGGCGCATCGGTGCATGCGGCAGCACGTGGCGCACCGGGCCCACGGCGCCCAGCTCGAGCTGCTCGCACACGGGCACGAAGTCATCGCCGCTGGCGCCCAGGCCGTGCAGCACGATCACACTGGCTTGCGGGTTGGCGCCGGTTTCGATTTCAATGGGACGAGTTTCCATGCCGGCATGGTAGAGGGTTGTCGAGGGCGGGTGACAATCACGCCCACGTCGCCCAAGCTTGCAGTTGGAATCCAAGCATGACCACCACCGTCACCGTGTCCTCCATCGTCCGCCACGCGCTGGCCATGGCATCGCTCGTGCTCTGCAGCGGTATCGCCAGCGCGCAAACGCCGGCG
>JBIODO010000471.1:0-3087 GCA_044445225.1 Burkholderiales bacterium | reverse complement strand
TCGCAAAGGTCGTCAAGCTCGACGCCACCAAGTACACGAACGCCTGGACGAAGAAGTCGTTTCGGGACGGTCTCACGCCCCCGGCGATTAAGGCAACGGATGCCGAGGTCATCGACTTCATCAAACGCACCAGCGGCGCAGTGGGCTACGTGAAATCCGCGCCGCCGGCCGGCGTCAACACCATCGCGCTGCCGTAGTCCCGGCCGGGCCACCGACAACTCAAGCGACCCAGAGGCTCACATGGCACTCAGAATGGGTTGGGGTCTGCGCATCGCCCTGCAGTTTGGTGTTGTCCTGGCGCCCTTGGCGCTCCTGCTGGCTTGGCAGACGATGAACGCCGTCCATGCGTCGGCGACGCTGGCCGACGTGTTCCCGCGCCACCTGCAGGCCAACGCGGCCCGCAAGGATTTCAAAGTCTTTGTCGATGGCGTCACAGATGCCGTGGACAGCGGCAAGTTGAGCGCGGCCGCACTGCAGTCTTTGCACCAGGCACAGGTCGGGCTTCACGCGATCGGTGCGGGCCGACCGGAGGCTCTTGCAATCGAGAACGAACTGGCCGCACTCGCGGGGCGTCTGGACGTGGCCTCCAACCTGGACGCACTGTTGCCACTGCGCGCGGCGATCACTGCGGTCAACCGAGGTCTGCAGGAATTGGATGCGCGCTACGAGGCCGACATGCAATCGGTGATCGACGAGTCCAGGCGGGACACGCAGCGCCAGGTGCTGTGGATCGCAACCGTGGCGGGCATCGCGCTGGTTCTGTCGGCGCTGTTCTCGCGCACAATGATCCGCAAACTGACTCACCCGCTGCACTTGGGGATTGGGATCGCGCAGGCCATCTCCATCGGCAATCTCTCAGCGGCCCGGCGCGTGCCTGGCGAAGATGAGACGGCACAGCTTTTGAATGCGCTGGCCGACATGACAGACTCGCTACGCCGCGTGGTCGGCCAGGTCCGGTCGAGCAGCGACGCCGTGCAATCGCGGTCCTCCGAGATCGCGCTTGGCAACGGTGACCTCTCGGCACGTACAGCGCAGACCACTGAAAACCTGAAGCGCACGGCAGCCAGCGTGGAGCAGCTCGCGGCGACCGTCCGCAAGACGGCAGACAGTGCGCGACAGGCGAACGACGTTTCGGCCGCGGCCTCAGAGGTGGCGCAAAAGGGTGGCGTCCTGGTCGACCAGGTCGTCACGACGATGAGGCACATCGAGGCGAGCTCCGAGCAGATCAACGACATCATCGGCGTGATCGACTCGATCGCGTTCCAGACCAACATCCTGGCACTCAACGCTGCAGTCGAGGCGGCGCGCGCCGGGGAGCAAGGGCGAGGATTCGCCGTCGTCGCGGGCGAGGTCAGGAACCTCGCGATGCGCAGCGCTGACGCGGCCCGCGAGATCAAGGGACTCATCAGCGGAAGTGTTGGCAACGTGCGTGACGGGGCCAGTCT
Source organism: Burkholderiales bacterium (assembly GCA_044445225.1). Classification (GTDB taxonomy): domain Bacteria; phylum Pseudomonadota; class Gammaproteobacteria; order Burkholderiales; family Burkholderiaceae_C; genus JAEUPI01. The sequence goes on along the minus strand of JBIODO010000471.1, from coordinate 1,642 downwards.
GGTCGAAAGCGCCGGTGCGACGATGCGCGAGATCGTGGGCCAGGTGAGCCACGTCTCGACGCTCATCGCCCAGATCAGCGCGGCATCCACGCTGCAGGCAGCCGAAATCGACCAGGTGCACAACGCCGTCAACCTCCTCGACACGATGACGCAGCAGAACCGCGTGCTGGTGGAGCAGTCTGCAGCGGCCTCCGAATCAATGCAGCAACAGGCCGTGGCCTTGTCCGGCGCAGTGGGCGTCTTCAGGCTGGATGGCGAAACAAGCCCCGCCGTCGCGGCCCTCCCAGGTCAATTCAAGCATCTGGCCAGCTCATAGAACTCGTTGAGCGTCCGCACTTGCCTCAGCGGGAGTGCTCAGTCGCCGCACCGCAACCGCGGTGAAGGTCGCGTTCAGAACCTTTGCAGCCAGCGCAGCGACAGCAGGTAGTTGCGCGGCGCCCCCGGCTCGAAGAAACGCTTGTTGGCCTCATTGACGATCACGCTGCCCGCGTAGCGGCGATCGAACAGGTTGTCCAGGCGCAGCAGCGTTTGCAGCTTGCCGCTGTCGGTGATGGCCCAGTCGGCACCCCAGCGCAGGCCGACCACGCCGAAACCGGCGGCGGCGTCGCTGTTCAGGTCGTCCACCGGCGTCGAGCTCTGGGCGTGCCACTCGACGCCGAACTCTCCGGGCAGCACGCCGGGCCGCCAGGCCAGCTCAGCGCCACCGATCGCGCGCTGCGTGCCGGCGATGCGATTGCCCGCCGGCACCGGCACGTTGGGCGCGGTGCACGGCACCGCATTGCAGGTGAGGAAGCTGTCGAGATAACGCGCGTTGAGCAGTGTCACATTGGCCTGCGCGCGCAAGGTCGGCGACAACCGCCACCAGGCCGCGGCTTCGGCGCCGTAGCGACGCGTGCTGCCGACGTTCTGAAACGATGAACGGCCGCCCGCGTTGGTGGCCACACCGATCTCGTTGTCGGTGTTGATGAGGAACAGCACGGCGTCGACATCGAAGGTCTCGCCGCGCCACTTGCTGCCTGCCTCGAGCTGGCGGCTGCTCTGGCCCTGCAAGCCGGAGTTGAATCCCGAGCTGCCATCGGGCTTGTAGGCGAGTTCGCCGAGCGTCGGCGACTCGAAGCCTCGCGCCACGCTGGCATGCAGCGTCCATTGCGGCGCGACGCGCCAGCGCAGACCCAGCGCCGGGTTGGTATAGCTGAACTTCAGCGATCCCGAGTCGTCTCCGTTCGGCGGCACGATGTAGTGGTCCTGCACGTCCATCGCCACCTGGCCCGTGCGCACGCCGGCCACCAGTTGCCACTGGCTGGACAGCGGCGTTTCGACCTGCGCATAGGCATCACGCGAGGTCGCACGATCGGTCTCGTCGCGGCGCACGCGGCCCACCACCCCGAGCGTCTGGTTGGGCGGCGTGCCGATGAAGTTTTCGTTGCCCAGGCGGTCGTCGACCTGGGTCTCCTGGCTGACGCCGATCACCAGATCGGTGTCGCCGAAACGCAGCAGCGCGCGCGCGTCGACGCCGTTGTAGTCGCGATCGAAATCGACCACGCCGCCACCGTGCTGCGGTGGCGCTTGCGTGGCCGCGGGGATGGCGAGGAACTGCGTGACCGAGCGCGTGCCGAGGTAGCCGGTGAAGCTGGTCTCGACC
>JBIODO010000470.1:0-3101 GCA_044445225.1 Burkholderiales bacterium | reverse complement strand
GCTGCCGACGCCGAACACGCCCACCATCAACAGGGCCGCCACCGCCGCGACGCCGGCGATCAGCAATCCGGCGCCGAGCAGCCAGGCCAGCACGCCGGCACCGCCGCCGGTGAACAGAGCCCCGAGCCTGCGACCGAAGATGCCCGACAACACAGCGCCGGCGATCGGCACGCCGACGAAGAAGAACATCGCCAGGCTGCTCCAGTCGAACGCGTTGCCCGAGTCTGGGCGGCTGCGTTGCGCATCGGGCGCAGGCAAGCCCTCGGGCTTGATGCGCGCGCCGATGCGATCGATCGCGGCGTTGAGGCCGCCGGCGTAGTCGTTGCGCTTGAATGCCGGGCTGATGGTCTCGGTGATGATCTGATGCGCAGCCAGGTCGGGCACCGCACCCTCCAGCGCCTTGGCGACTTCGATGCGCACTTTGCGGTCGTTCTTGGCCACCACGATCAGCAGGCCGTCGCCGACGTCGCGGCGGCCGATCTTCCACTGGTCGCCCACACGCTGCGCATAGGCGGCGATGTCCTCAGGCAGCGTGCTGGGCACGATCAGCACCACGATCTGCGAGCCGAGTTCGCGCTCGACGGCGGCCAGGTGCTGCTCCATCGCCTGGCGCTGCGCGGCCTGCAGCGTGTCGGTGCGGTCGATCACGCGGCCATCCAGCGGCGGGATCGGCGCCAGCTCCTGCGCCGGCGCGAGCGCGCACACGAACGCCACGCCGCACGCGGCCAGCCACGCTCGCACGCCGCGGCGCAGTCGCGCCGCTGGCCAACGCATCGCGCTCATGGGCTGGGTCGCCTGCAGCCGCGCCGCCTAAGGCGCCGGCCTCACTTGGACGCCGCGGGCGCGGGCTTGCTGAAGTCGACGGTCGGCGGCTTGGAGATCGCCGCTTCGTTCTCGACCGTGAACGATGGCTTGACCGCATAGCTGAACAGCATCGCCGTCAGGTTGGTCGGGAACTGGCGCGTCAGCACGTTGTAGTCGGCCACCGTCTTGATGTAGCGGTTGCGCGCCACGGTGATGCGGTTCTCGGTGCCTTCGAGCTGCACGCGCAGATCCTGGTAGCCCTGGTTGGCCTTCAGGTTCGGGTAGTTCTCGCTCACCGCGATCAAGCGCGACAGCGCCGACGACAGCTCGCCTTGCGCCTGCTGGAACTTGTTGAACGCCTCGGGGTTGTTGAGTGTCTCGGGCGTCACTTGAATGCTGGTGGCCTTGGCGCGCGCCTCGATCACCTTGGTGAGCGTCTCCTGCTCGAAACCGGCCTCGCCCTTGACGGTGTTGACGATGTTGGGAATCAGGTCGGCACGCCGCTGATACTGGTTGAGCACCTCGGACCACGACGCCTTGACCTGCTCGTCGAGCCGCTGGAAGTCGTTGTAGCCGCAGCCCGAAACGCCGAGCGCGGCCACCAGCACCAGCAACCAGCCCCACGCACGCGATGCCTTGCCCATACGGTTCTCTCCTGAGAGCGACGCGCGACGGATGCTACCCGCGTCGGCGGCCAGTTGGGGGTCGGGCGCAACCGTTCAAGGCCATGGCAGCCCTAACTTGGGACAAATCCTCTTCGCCATCGCGCGCTGCCGATGCAGGCTTGCGTCTTTCGCGCAAGCGCTCGCAATCCCACCAGGAGAAAGTCACCATGACGAGAATGCTTCGAGCCACCGCCGGCGTGGTGATGGCGCTGGGCCTGGCCGTGGCTGCCCGGGCGCAGGAGGTGACGCTGCGGTTGGTCAGCGCGTTCGCCGAGAACGGCACCTATGTGCAGCGCCTGCTGCCGTGGGTGCAGAAGTTCAACGCCGAAGGCAAGGGCGTGCTGCAGATCAACTTCGTCGGCGGTCCGAAGGCGATCCCGACCTTCGAGGTAGGCAACGCGGTGAAGACCGGCGTGGTCGATGTCGCGATGAGCACCGGTGCGTTCTACACCAACGTGATGCCCGAGTCCGACTTTCTCAAGCTGACCGAGATCACCATCGCCGAGCAGCGCAAGAACGGCGCGTTCGACGCCATCAACAAGGTCTGGAACGAGAAGGCCAACATGCAATACCTCGGCCGCATGGTCGAGAGCCAGCCGTTTCACCTGTACATCAACAAGAAGATCGACAAGCCCGACCTGACCGGGCTGAAGATCCGCATCACGCCGGTGTACCGCGAGTTCTTCTCGGCACTGGGCGCCACCGTGATCACCACGCCGCCCGGCGAGGTGTACAGCGCGCTGGAGCGCAACGTGGTCGACGGCTACGGCTGGCCGATCGGCGGCATCTTCGACTTGAACTGGCAGGAGAAGACCAAATACCGCGTCGACCCCGGCTTCTACGACGCCGAGGTGTCGCTGGTGATGAACCTGGCGGCCTACAAGAAACTCAGCGATGCGCAGCGCGACTACCTGAACAAGCAGGTGCTCGCGCTCGAGGCCGACAATGGCTTCTGGGTCAAGAACGCAGCCGACGAAACCGCGCGCCAGCAGCAGGCGGGCATCGAAGCGATCCGCTTCGATGCGGCCACCAGCAAGGCGTTTCGCGACAAGGCCTATCAGGTGGCGTGGGAGGCGGCGGCCAAGCAAAGCCCGGAGATTGCCGCGCGGTTCAAGCCGCTGTTCACCAAGTAGCGCGCGTGGCGTTCGAGCGCGTATCCGGCGCCTTCGGGCGCCTGCTGGCGGGGCTGGCCTTCGTCGGCTGCGTGTTGCTGCTGGCGATGCTGGCGATCATCGTCACCGACGTCGCGCTGCGCAACCTGGCGCTGCCAGGATTGCCGCGCGGCCTTGCGTGGAGCAACGAGATCTCCGAGCTGCTGCTGTACCTGATCACGCTGTGCGTGGCGCCGTGGTTGTTGCGCCAGGGGCAGCACATCCGCGTCGACATCGTGTTGCGCGCGATACCTCCACAGTTGGCGTGGTACCTGGAGTGGCTCGGTGATCTGATCGGCCTGGCGTGCTGCGTGGTGCTCGCGGCGTTCGCTGCGCAGGCGGCGTGGTCGAGCTATCTCGCCGGCGCCGTCAACATCAAGACCCTGGTCACGCCCGAGTGGTGGTGGCTGTCACCGCTGCCAGCGGTGTTCGCGCTGCTGAGCATCGAGATGGTGTTTCGCATGGCACGGCTGGCACGAGC
>JBIODO010000469.1:0-3126 GCA_044445225.1 Burkholderiales bacterium | reverse complement strand
TATCGGCGCCGCCGACACACGGCGCCGTGCGGGTCACAACCACTGCAGCCAGCGGCCGTGCGGATGCGAGCGGGCCAGCAGCGTGAGGAAGGGTGCGTCGGCGCCCGGCGAGGTGAGCCACCACTGGGAGCCCTTGGCCAGTGTGTCGTCGCTCACCTGCGCATCACCCACGGGCTCGAACGCGGCATCGCCGAGCGCAATGTGCGCGCCTTCGGCGCTCAGCCACACGATGCCGCGCCGCTGCACGAGCTCGCGCATGAAGGCCACGTGCGCTTGACGCGCAAACTTGTCGAGATAGTGAAGCACCCAGCTGTTGAAAACCACCGGCAGCACGCCGGCCGGCAAGGTGTCGAGCCAGGGTTCGATGGCCGCTGCGCAATCGTCGTGGCGGCGCACGGCAAAGCGCTCGCGCTGCGCGATCGCCAACGCAAGATTCAAGCGTGCGGCGCGCTCGTGGTCGTACGGCCACACGCACGCCCGCAACCAGCGCACCTGCGTGGCGTCGAACACATCGACCGCCGCCGGATCGATGCCGGCGCGCGCCACCAACAGCGGGGCCGTGCGCTCGCTGTCGCGCAGCGCGGCGGCACGCGCACCGACCAGGTGGCATTCGATGGCCGGCACGCCGGGCGCGTCGGCGGCTCCGAGTGAAAAAGCCCCGTAGTCGTAGCGGTAGCGGTCGACGCCCAGGTTCAAGCCGGCGCTGCAACCGAAGTCGAGCAGCGCCAGACGCCGCTGCGCACCGCGTGCCGCCACTGCGCACAACGCCGGCCACAACACCGCGCAACGCCCGATCTCGTTGGTCTGCGTGTGGCGCGACGCCAGCAGAGCCGTCAACGCGCCGGATTGCGCGGTGACGAAGGCTTCGAGCGCGGCCGCCAGCGCGGGGTCGGGCGCGCGTGCACCGCCGACACTTGGAAAATACTGGCTGAACTCATGCGCCGGGCCGGCCAGCACACGATCGTGCAACGCCGCCAGCAGCAGATTGGGCACGCGCTGTGTGGCCGGGGCGTGCCCCAGCAGTTCGAGCAGCGGCGGGCGCGCTGCGATCAGCCGGCACAGCGCCACGTACAGCGGATCGTCGCGGCATTCGTGAGCGGCGAAATGCGTGAACAGGCGGGCCAGCGCGTCGCCGGCCGACGTCGGGGACGTCATGCCGCCCCACGCGGCGCTCATGCAGCCAGCGCAGCCTCGATGTCCTTGGTGAGCTTGGCCGGCTCGTCCTGCGGGGCGTAGCGTTTGATGGTCTTGCCGTCACGGCCGACCAGGAACTTGGTGAAGTTCCACTTGATCGCCTGGCTGCCCAGCAGACCAGGCGCCTCGCGGGTGAGCCAGCGGTACAGCGGATGCGCGTCGGTGCCGTTGACCTCGATCTTGGCCATCATCGGGAACGAGACGCCGTAGTTGAGCTGGCAGAACGACGCGATCTCGTCGTTGGCACCAGGATCTTGCCCGCCGAACTGATTGCTCGGGAACCCCAGCACGACCAGCCCCTGGTCCTGGTAGGCCTGCCACAGCGCTTGCAAGCCGTCGAACTGCGGCGTGAAGCCGCACTGGCTGGCCGTGTTGACGATCAACAGCACCTTGCCCTTGTAGCGGCTGAGCTTGACGCGCTGCCCGGCGATGGTCTGTGCCTCGTAGCCCCACACGTCGGTGTGTTCCATCGCATTCTCCGATCGCAGCGCGCGCTGGCGTGATGTTATCCCGCGGCGGGGCGAGGCGATGCATTGACGGGCATCGCCTCGCGGCGGACCATGGCATCTCAGGGCCACCTTGGCCTGTCCCCACGTTCAGCGCTTCAGCGCAACCGCAACCCATGTCGTCGTCACACAGTGTGTGCCTGCTCGGCTTCAGCGATTTCGAGCGGCGCGCGCTGGCGCTGCAGTTTCGCCTGGCCGCCGGTCGCACGCCGGCCTACGCGCTGGTCGCGACCACCGAGGAGGCGCGCTTCCTGGTGGTTGACGGCGACACCAAGTCGGCGGTGCAGCGCGCGCTCGACGCTGGCCGTCTGGCGCACTGCATTTTTGTGGGAGTCAGTGCGGCGCCCAAGGGCGCGCTGGCGCGCATGCGCCGGCCGATCGACGCGCTGTCGCTGCTGCGCGAGCTCGATGCCGCAGTGATCCAACTGCAGGGACCTGCCGCGCTGATACCGCAACCCGCGCCGGTGCCGACGCCCGCCGCCGCCCCGATTGCGCCGCTTGCGCCGGCGCGCATCACGCCACGGCCGCAGCCGCGCGCAGCGGCGGCGAGCCCCAACGGCGGCCTGCTCGATTCGCAGTTGTCGGAGCTGGCCGACCGCTTTCCCGATCGCAGCCCAAGCGACGGCGCAGACGCTGCCGGCAAGACCGCCTTGATTCGCTGCGACGCGCTGCTGGTCGACGACAGCGAGATCGCACTCAAATTCCTTGAACTGAAACTCGGCGAGTTGGGCCTGCGTTCGCGCAGCGTCACCCACAGCGATGCCGCGCTCGCGCAATTGGAGCAGCACGACTTCAACTATGTGTTCCTCGACGTCGAACTCGGCCCCGGCAGCAAGCTCGACGGGCTGGCGCTGTGCCGCCACATCAAGCGGCGGGCCAAGCGCCCACCCGTGGTGGCGATGGTGTCGGCCCACGCCAGTCAGACCGATCGCGTGCGCGGCAGCCTGGCCGGCTGCGATGCCTACCTCGGCAAGCCGCTGCAGCCGAGCGATCTGCTGACCGTGGTGGGCCTGCGCCGCGGGCGTTGACGCGCCCCAGCCCGCTGGGCGCCCCTGTTCAGCGCCGGTTGCGCCGCCCCTCGTGCCATGCCGCCAGCAGCGCCGCGGCCGCAATCAGCATGCCACCGGCGACCGTGTGCGGCTGCAGCGTGGCCGCGCCAAGCGCGACCGCCGACACGCTGGCAAACACCACTTCGCTGACCATCACCACCGCGGTGGCGCCGGCACGCAGCCGCGCGGCGCCGAACTGCAGCGACAGGTTCGCGCCCATGAACCACAGCGCCAGCAGCAGCACCCATGGTGTCCAGCCGGCCGCAGCGCCCCAGGGCGGCACCGCCACGCCGATGGCGGTGCCGGCGAGCGCGGCAGCGCCGCTGATCAACGCGCCACCGGTGAACATCGCCAGCGCCCGCGAGGCCGCCGCGCGC
>JBIODO010000468.1:0-3140 GCA_044445225.1 Burkholderiales bacterium | reverse complement strand
GTCGATGCGCAAGCGCTCGAGCGAGCGCCAGATCCGTCGCCAGGAGATCGAAGCTTGGGCGAGGGCCGCCTGCAGCGATGGGTCGACAACGCCCGCGAGCGCCTGGCGCATCACCGCGATGCGGTACGCGCCGCGGTTGTCGCGTTCGCTCGCGAAGCCATGGATCTGCGGCGGCAGCGCGACGTTGCGCCCGGCCAGCGCTTGCGCAAACAACGCCAGCGCGGGTTGCAGAGCGGCCAACGAAACCGTCGCGGACGGCGGGTCAGCCACGTTGCCTCACGGCAGGATCACGTCGGCCAGTTCGGTGACGGCCTGCTGCAGCTCGGGCTCGCCGCCCACCGCGCGCGTGATCGCGGCCTGCACCGCACGCCGCGGCGCGATGCCCTGCGCCACCAGCTGCGCGGCGTACACCAGCAGGCGCGTACCGATCTGGTCGGCAGCGCCGTGGCCTTCGAGCTGGCGCAGTTTCGAGCCGAGCAGCGCGAGTTGCTGCGCCAGCGCCGCGTCGACACCGCCTTCGTGCGCGATCACGGTGGCCTCGGCGTGCAGCGGCGGGTAGCCGAACAGCAGCGTCACGAAACGCTGGCGCGTCGAGGGCTTCAAGTCCTTCAGCGCGCTCTGGTAGCCCGGGTTGTAGGAGATGACGAGCAGAAAGTTCGGGTGCGCGGCCAGCAGCTCGCCGGTCTTCTCGATCGGCAGCACGCGGCGGTGATCGGTGAGCGAATGGATGACCACCGTGGTGTCCTTGCGCGCCTCGACCACCTCGTCCAAGTAGCAGATCGCGCCGTGGCGCACCGCGCGCGTCAGCGGGCCGTCGCTCCACACGGTCTGGTCGTTGACCAGCAGGTAGCGGCCCACCAGGTCGGTGGCGGTGAGGTCTTCGTGGCAGGCCACCGTGATCAGCGGCGTGCCGAGCCGGTGCGCGGCATCGCGATTGAACAAGCGCCACGCCATGTGCTCGACGAAGCGCGTCTTGCCGCAGCCGGTGGGCCCTTCGAGCAGCACCGGCAAGCGTGCGCGCCAGGCCGCTTCGAACACGGCCACTTCGTCGGCCAGCGGCAGGTACCAGGGTTCGCTGTTCGATGGGGCGTTCATCGGCCGATTGTGCTCACGACGACGGGGTCCAACGCGGCGCCGGGCGGCAACGCGGCCGAGCGCTCCCATCGAGTCCACCACACGGCGCCGGCGTTGAACAGGCCATAGGCCACCATCGCCACGCTCACCAGCGCAAAGTAGCTCCACGCCGGCGCCTGCACCGCATTGAGCCACCAGCCGCCGAGCGCGATCACGCCAAGCCGCACGCTGGCACCGAGCACCACGCCGAGCACGCGGCCGGCGCCTTGCGAGGCGAAGTACAACGACAACGCGAGGCCGTAGAACGCGAAGCCCGGCCCCGCGAAGCGCATGAACTGCTGCGCGTAGGCGGCCACGCCCGGCTCGCTGGTGAACATCGAGGGCCACAGCGCGGGCCACAGGCTCACCACCGCGCCGATGACGCCCACCAGCGCAGCGGCGAGTGCGCTGCCGGTCCAGGCCACGCGGCGCGCTCGCGCGACGTCGCCGCCGCCGATGGCCATGCCCACCATCGGCACGGTGGCCACGCCGACACCGAACGCGATCGGGATCAGCAGGAACTCCAGTCGCGCTCCGATGCCATAGCCGGCCAGCGCGTCGACGCCCAGGCGCGAGATCAGGCCGGTGATGACGAGGATGGTCAGGATGTTCTGCAGCGGCGACAACGCGGCCAGCAGGCCCACGCGCAGGATCGGCGCGAACACCTCGCGGCGCAGCGCGATGCCGCGCCACGACAAGCGCACGCGCGGCAGCGAAGAACGCAGATAGGCCGCCAGTGCGAGCGCCGAGATCAGATAGGCCAGCACCTGTCCGAGTGCGACGCCGACCATTCCCCAGCGCGGGAATGGCCCGAGGCCCAGGCCGAGCGTGGCGCCGATCGCCACCTGCGCGACCGTGGTGGCCAGGATCGCCAGCGACGGCGTGCGCATGTCGCCGCTGCCGCGCACCACCGAGATCAATGCGTTGCACAGCCAGATCGCCGGTGCGCCGACGAACAGCGTGGCCGAGTAGCGCAGCGATTCGTCGAGCACCGCGTCGCGGGCACCGAGCACGCGGTACAGTGCCGGCCCGGTGAGCAGGAACAGCAGCGCAAAGCCGGCGCCTGCGCCGACGCAGATCACGGTGGCATGCCAGGCCAGCGCGTGCGCGCCATCGACGTCACCCGCACCCAAGGCGCGGCTGATGGCCGACGAGATCGCGCCGCCGATCGCGCCGCCCGACAGCGTTTGCATCAACATCGCGAACGGAAACACCACCGCCATCGCGGCCAGCGCCTCGCGGCCGAGCGCGCCGACGTAGCCCGTCTCGGCGATGCTCACGGCCGCCGCCGCCGACATCGCCAGCATGTTGGGCAGCGCCATCGTCACCAGCACCGGCAGCACCGGGCCGTGGGTCAAACGGTGTTCGCGCGGCGTGGCGCTCATGAGGGAGGTTGTGGCGGGCCGCTTGGGGGTGCGTCCCGGCGCAGTGTAGGCATGCTGTCACCACGGGCTGTCCCAGCCGCGACAAGCGGCCGCGACACCGTCGCGCGAGCGCGCCTGCTGCGCACCGCGTGCAGCTAGCGCCTGACCACGGCCACCAGGTAGCGGCAGGGCGCGCGTCCGCGGTTGGCGAACACGCAGTCGGCCGCCGGCCCGAGTTCCAGACAGTCGCCCGCACGCAGGCGGTGCAGGTGCGCGCCCTCGGCGAACTCCAGCGTGCCGGCCATCACCCAGATCGCTTGTCGAATGAAGGCGAACGCTGCGGCCGGATAGGCCACCTCGGCCCCGGGCGGAAACTCCACCTCGATCAACTGCACCGGTAGGTCCGACAGCGGCGACACCTGGCGCCGCAGGTAGCCGGTGTCCGGGTCGCGCCAGGTGGGTTGCTCGGCGCGGCGCACCAGGCGCGGGCCGGCGGCATCGTCGCTGGCCAGCAGCGTGCTCAGCGTCATGCCCAGCGCGCCGCTGATGCGCCCGAGCAGCGCCGCCGTGGGGCTGGCCTCGCAGCGTTCGAGCTTGCTCAGCATCGCCTTGGAGACGCCGGCGCTGCGCGCCAGGTCGTCGAGCGTCCAGCCGCGGCGCGCC
>JBIODO010000467.1:0-3172 GCA_044445225.1 Burkholderiales bacterium | reverse complement strand
TCGGGCGAGGTCAGCTTGAAGCTCGACAGCGCGAACGGATGAGCCCACCAGCGCAGATCGAGGTGCACAAACATTCCAACACGCAACTCATCGACGGCGATCTTGGCCGACATCTCATCCGTCCCTTCAGCGGGCGCTCTGCCGTGCGGAGCCCAGCGAGTACATCGGCAGCCGGCGCACCGAACTTGAAGGGTGGCTTGTGCAAGAAGACGCGGCCCGCCTGCAAGCAAGCGTCACAATCCGTCTGGGCGAGGTCACCGCGACGCCGACGGCGCCAACGCTCAGCGATCGATGCGAGTCGACAGCACGATCGCCGACGTGGTGCGCTCCACGCCGTCGAGCGCGCCGATGCGATCGATCAGATGGTCGAGCTCGCCGATCGACGACGCCGCCACGATGGCGATGAGGTCGAAGGGGCCGCTCACCGAGTGCAGCGTGCGCAGCTCGGGGATGCGCCGCAGCGCCGTTTCGATGGCCAGCGACTTGCGCGGTTCCAACGTGATCAAGATATGTGCGCGCACCTGCCCCGCCTCGGCGTCCGGGCTCACGGTCACCGTGTAGCCGGCGATCACCCGCTCGCGCTCGAGCCGCGCCAGTCGGCTTTGCACCGTGGTGCGCGACAGCTTGAGCTTGCGCGCCAGCTCGGAGGTCGGCGCGCGGGCGTTCTCGCGCAGCAGCGCGAGCAGCGCATGGTCGGTGGCGTCAAGGCGCACTGCGCTCATTGCCAGCGATTATCGTCAATCTGACGAGCTGTTGACGGCGGATCGTCAGGTTGAATTGTTCAGTTTGCACCATCCTGCTCGACAATCTGGCGAACGCACACGGGGGCAAGGAGACCATGTCATGAAGCAGATCCTGATCGTCGGCGCCGGCAAGATCGGCCAGGTTGCGGCTGACCTGCTGGCCCACTGCGGTGACTACCAAGTGACGTTGGCCGACCAATCCCTTGCTGCATTGCGCGCCGTCCCGGCGGCCCCCCGGCTGCAGACCCAGCTGCTCGACGTGGCCGACGCGGCAGCGCTCGAGCAGGCGCTGCGCGGCCGATTCGCGGTGCTGAGCGCGGCGCCCTACCACCTGACCACCCGCATCGCCGAGGCCGCGCGTGTCGCCAAGACCCACTACCTGGACCTCACCGAAGACGTGGCCAGCACGCGGCGCATCCGCGAACTCGCCGACGGTGCCGATGCCGCGCTCATCCCGCAATGCGGCCTAGCGCCCGGTTTCATCTCGATCGTGGCCGCCGACCTGGCGCGGCGCTTCGACAAGCTCGACAGCGTGCGCATGCGCGTGGGTGCCTTGCCGGCCTACCCGAGCAATGCGCTGAACTACAACCTCACCTGGAGCACCGAGGGAGTCATCAACGAATACATCGAGCCGTGCGAAGCGATCGTCGACGGCCGCCGTGTCGAGGTGCCGGCACTCGAGGAGCGCGAGGAGTTCGCGCTCGATGGCGTGCTGTACGAAGCCTTCAACACCTCCGGCGGCCTTGGCACGCTGGCGGAGACGCTCGAGGGACGCGTGCGCACGCTCAACTACCGCACCATTCGCTACCCCGGCCACGCGGCAATCATGAAGGCGCTGCTGCACGACCTGCGGCTGCGCGAGCGCCGCGACCTGCTGAAGGACATCCTCGAGAACGCGCTGCCCGCCACGATGCAGGACGTGGTGGTGATCTTCGTCACCGTCAGCGGTTGGCGTGAGGGCCGCCTGATGCAGGAGACGTATGCGCGCAAGATCTACGCGCAAGTGATGGCCGGCAAGATGCGCAGCGGCATCCAGGTCACCACGGCGGCCAGCGCCTGCGCGATGCTCGACTTGCTGGCCCAGGGGCGCTTGCCGCAGCGCGGTTTCGTGCGGCAGGAAGACGTGTCGCTCGACGACTTCCTCGGCAACCGCTTCGGCAGCGTCTACGCGCAGGTGGAGCAAGCCCGCGCGGCGTAGACCACGGCCGGCCCAGCGAGGCCCGGAGCGGCGCCGTCAAGCGTGCGCCGCGTAGGCCTGCCCGCGCCACTGCGTGGGCGTGCGACCCGACAGGCGCTGGAAAAAGCGTGTGAAATAGCCGGCGTCGCCGAAGCCCAGGCCGAGCGCGATCTGTTTGATGCTGAGCGTGGTGTAGGCCAGATCGCGCTGCGCCTCGAGCAGCACACGCGCATGCAGCAGTGCCAGTGCGGGCCGGCCGGTAAGCTGGCGGCACACCCGGTTGAGCTGGGTCGGCGTGATGCCCAGTTGCAGCGCCAGCACCGACAGCGGCGGCTGCGTGCGGTACGACGCATCGACCAGCTCACGATAGCGCTCCAGGTGCATCGCCGCCCGCGAGCCGCGCTGCGCGCGCTGCGCGTCCGGGCGGGGCGCGGCACGCTCCAGCGTCACCAGCAGCGCGCACAACGCGGCGTCGATGGCCAGCGCGCGCCAGGGCTGGGTGCCCACGAACTCGGCCCTCAGTTGCCCCACGGCGCGCTCGATCGACGCAGCAATATCGCCGCGCAGCGGTATCACCCGCGGCTGCAGCAGGCGCGATGGCAGCGCAGGCGCCGCCGCCAACACCTGCGCCACGTGCGCTTGCAGCACCGTGAACACGCTGCCGTCGATGCCGGGTTTGAAGCGAAAGCCGTGCGGCACCAACGCCGGCACGCTCAGCACACAGGGCCCGCGCAGCGGCCAATCCTGGCCGTCGACGGTGGCCTGGCCGGTGCCACGGCGGATGTACAGAATTTGAAAGAGCGACGCGTGACGGTGGGCCTTGATCTCCCACTGGTGGCGCCGGCTGCGTTCGGCGATCGACTCCCAGTGCAACCAGTCGGTCGCCGGTCGATCGTCAGCCTCGCCGTACAGCGTGTAGGTCGGCAGGCGGGTAGCGTCGACGTCTGTCATGGTGCGGCGCGGCAACTACAAGGGCGCAGGAATGTTCGAATTGTGAAAGACATGGTCTCTTCCGTCCATTGAGGAGCCATCCGCACCCGCTTACGCTGGCGCGGTATCGATGGCCCACGTGCGACGGGCCGCAGGAGACATGCACCATGCGCACCCAGGTTGTGGTCGTGGGCGCGGGCCCATCGGGCTTGCTGCTGGGCGGCTTGCTCAGCAAGGCGGGAATCGACAACGTCATCGTCGAACAGCGCAGTGCCGACTACGTGCTCGGGCGCATTCGTGCCGGCGTACTGGAGCAGGTGAC
>JBIODO010000466.1:0-3176 GCA_044445225.1 Burkholderiales bacterium | reverse complement strand
TGTCGGGGTCACGCCGACGACCCACACCGCGCCGTTGCCGCCGATGCCGATGTCCCGCGCCAACCCGGGCAACAACTGCCAGTCATCGCGGGTGCGGCGAAAGATGCGCCCTTCGGAGTTGATGACCCATGGCGTGCCCCGCGCATCGACCTCGATGCGCACCGCACCACCTGGCACGACCTGCCAAGACCCACCCGTCCATCGAAAGATCGAACTGCCACCAGCCACCCGGTCGATGCCGATCACCCAGACATCTCCGTTGGCGCCAACAGCGATATCGGTTGCCTTGCCTGGCATCGTTTGCCATTGCGCCAGAGCCAACGGGCACAACAGCATCAGAACCACGGCGAACAGACGATGGATTCGATTCAAGGCCGCAGCTCCATTGAAACCCGTCCTCGCAAGGCCGCGCTCAGGCCGGATGGGCATTCTCGGCTTCCTGCAGCGCGCGCCACATCACCTTGCCGGTGCCCGACTTGGGCAGCGACGCCGCGAACTGCACGATGCGCGGCGCCTTGTAGGCCGCCATGTTGGCGTGCGCCCAGTCGGCGATCTCCTGCTCGGTGACCTGGCCCGCGTGCGTGGGCTTCAACACCACCACGGCCTTGACCGTCTCGCCGCGGCGCGCATCCTTGGCGGCGATCACGCACGCCTCCTGGATCGCCGGGTGCTGGTACAGCAGTGCCTCCACCTCGGCGGGCCACACCTTGAACCCAGCGGCGTTGATCATGCGCTTCAGGCGGTCGACGAAGAAGTAGTAGCCCTCGTTGTCGACATAGGCGAGGTCGCCGGTGCGCAAGAAACGCTTGCCGTCGATCTGAATGAACGCGTCGGCCGTCGCCTGCGGCTGGTTCCAGTAGCCCTGCATCACCTGCGGGCCGTGCACGACGATCTCGCCGGTCTCGCCTTGCGGCAGCTCCTGCAGCGTCACCGGGTCGATGATGCGCGAATCGACGTCGTACAGCGGGATGCCCAGGCACTGCTCCTTTGGGCGCTCGGGCGGGTTGGCATGAGTGGCGGCCATCGTCTCGCTCATGCCGTAGCCTTCGCCGTACTTGATGTTGAATTTCTTTTCCATCGCCAGCGCCACCGCCTTGGGCATCGCGGCGCCGCCGCCGCCGATGCGCCGCACGCTCGACAGGTCGTATTCGCCCAGGCGTGGGTTGCTCATGAAGTCGATCACCATCGCGGTGATCAGCGCCAGCCCGGTGACGCGATAGCGCTGCACGCACAACGCCGCGGCGTCGCGGTTCCAGCGCGGCAGCAGCACGATGGTGGCGGCGTTGTAGATCGCGCCGTTCATGTGGGTCTGCATGCCGGTCACGTGGAACATCGGCAACACCGCCAGCCCCACACTGCCCTGGTTGGAGCTGGTCCACACGCCGGCGGCGTTGAACATCACGCTGCGATGCGTGTGCATGCAGCCCTTGGGATGGCCGGTGGTGCCCGAGGTGTAGGGCATCACCGCGAGGTCGTCGGGGCCGCCTGCGACGGCGCGCGGCGCCAGCCCGGCAGCCAGCACATCGGCCCATGCGACGAGACCCGGCTGAGTCAGCGGCGCACGCGGCGCGGCGACGAACTCGGGCACGGCGATGTCGGTGGGCTCGCGCAGGTAGTCACTGTAGGTGGCCACCACGATGTGCTGCAGGCCCTGGCCGAGCAGCGGCTGCATGCGCGGTGCGATGTCCTGTGCAGCGAACGCCACGGTGGCGCCGCTGTCGCGCACATAGTGGCTCAGCTCCTGCGTCAGGTTCATCGGGTTGACCGGCACCACCACCGCGTCGGCGCGCAGGATGGCGTAGAAGGCGACCATGAATTGCGGGCTGTTCTGCATGTACAGCAGCACGCGGTCGCCCTTGTTCACGCCGAGTTGCTGCTGCAGGTAGCCGGCGACGCATTCGGTCTCGCGCTGGAAATCGGCGTAGGTGATCTGCGTGTCGTAGAAGATCACGAAGGGCTTGCGCGGAAAGCGCATCGCCGACACCTCGACGTTGCGATACAGATGCGTCTCAGGCACCCACAGGTGCTTGGGCACTTGCGGTGGCCAGAACGGCAGGTGCAGATCCGACATGGGCGGGAGTATGGCGCGAGCGGCCATGAGAAAGGGGCACGTTGTGCCCCTTGGTGCGACAGCGTCGTTGCGCGACGCCGCTGCTGGGTCAGGCTTTCGCGGTCAGGTATTGTTCCAGTTCGAACTTCGCGAGCTGGTTGCGGTGCACCTCGTCCGGGCCGTCGGCAAAGCGGATCGTGCGCGCGCCAGAGTACATGTAGGCCAGCGGCGTGTCTTCGCTCACCGCTGCGCCGCCGTACACCTGCATCGCCCAGTCGACCACCTGGCATGCCATGTTGGGGGCCGCCACCTTGATCATCGCGATCTCGCGCTTGGCCTGCTTGTTGCCGACCTTGTCCATGCGGTCGGCGGCGTTGAGCACGAGGAAACGCGCCTGGTCGATCAGGATGCGTGCGTTGGCGATGCGCTCGCGCGTGACGCCCTGATCCGACAGCGGCTTGCCGAACGGCTTGCGGCTCAACGCGCGGCGGCACATCAGCTCCAACGCCCGCTCGGCCATGCCGACCAGCCGCATGCAGTGGTGAATGCGACCAGGGCCCAGGCGCCCTTGCGCGATCTCGAAGCCGCGGCCCTCGCCGAGCAGAATGTTGCTGGCGGGCACGCGCACGTTGGTGAACGTGACCTCGCCGTGGCCGTGGGGCGCGTGGTCGTACCCGAACACGCTCAGCGCGCGCTCGACCTTCACGCCCGGCGTCTTCTTGGGCACCAGGATCATCGACTGCTGCCGGTAGGTGGCGGCTTGCGGGTCAGTCTTGCCCATCAGGATCAGGATCTCGCAGCGCGGGTCGGGTGCGCCCGAGGTCCACCACTTGCGGCCGTTGATCACGTAGTGGTCGCCGTCGCGCTGGATGCTGCATTCAATCTGCGTGGCGTCGGACGACGCCACGCCGGGCTCGGTCATCGCGAAGGCCGAACGGATCTTGCCTTCGAGCAACGGCTTCAACCAACGCTGCTTGTGCTCCTCGGTGCCGTAGCGCTCGAGCACTTCCATGTTGCCGGTGTCGGGCGCCGAACAGTTAAAGGCTTCCGGGGCGATCGGCGAGCGCCCCATGATCTCGCAGAGCGGGGCGTACTCCAGATTCGTCAGGCCGGCGCCGCGCTCGCT
>JBIODO010000465.1:0-3190 GCA_044445225.1 Burkholderiales bacterium | reverse complement strand
TTCGCGTCGCGCGCGATCATCTGCACCATGTCGTCGCGAACGTCGCCCTTGCCGCCAGGAAACTGGTGCGAAGCGCGCAGGACAACAGGCGCGGCTGCGGCGGTGCCTGCGATCAGCGCGCCGGCCAGTGCACAGCACCTTGCCGCATGCTTGAGTTCGATCATCGTGTCACCTCCTGGTGGGTTGGCTGGAGTCTCGATGGCCCGCGCCGAGGGTTGCCTTGTCGGGAGCCGAAACGCCTCGAAAAATTCTATGCAGCGCGAAGCGCTGATACCACCGGTACAAACCGCGATCCCCGTCGGCACACGGGCTAGCCTTCTACGACTGGGGGCGTGGCCGAGACGTCAGTGCTGGAAATCGGTGATCAGTTGGCCGATGAGCGGCGCCTCAGCGTGCGCCCCGTTGCCGTTTGCCACCGACTGCCCGTTGACCCACACCCCATGCACCCCCACCGCATCGGTGTGCAGCCGGTGCGCCCCGCCGGGCAAGTCGAATACGCGGTGGCTGCGGCCCCGGCCCACCGTGGCCGGCTCGAACAGCAACAGATCCGCCGCATAGCCCTCGCGCAACAGCCCGCGCGCCGGCATCCCGAAGATCTCCGCACTCTGATGCGTCAGCCGCCGCACCGCGTCTTGCAGGCGCATCGCGCCGCGCTCGCGCACCCAGTGGCCTAGCAGATGCAGGCCGAAGCCGGCGTCGTTGAAGAAGGTGAGGTGCGCGCCGGCATCGGACAGTGAGATCAGGCTGTGCGGGTGGTTGAGCAGGCGGGCCACTGCGGCCTCGTCGCTGTTGAGCAACTGCGCGGTGAAGATAGTCGCCAGATCTTCGTCGAGCGCGAGGTCGAGCATGGCATCGAGCGGGTCCTTGCCGATGCGCTGCGCGATCTCGTGCACGCTGCGCTGCTCCAGCTCGCGGTGGCGGGATTGCGCCACCTCCACCACGTGCACCTTGTGCCACTCACCGTTGAAGAGGCGAAACGCCGATGGCGCGGCCAGTTCATCGCGCACGCTCTGGCGGAACGCCGGGTTGGCGAGTACCGCGCACAGCGGTTTGCCCTGCAGCCCGAGCGCGGGCTTCCAGCTCGCCAGGCCTTCCACCGGGTAGGGCGAGGCCATGGTGTAGTCCATCGTCAGCGGGCAGCACGACACCTGCCCGATCAGTCGGTGGCCGCGCTGGTTGGCGGCCGTGATCGCATCAAGGTCGGCGAACACCGCGCCCGGGTTGGTGCCGTTGTGCAGCAGCGCGGCGATCATCACCGGGCGGCGTGCGCGCGCGGCCATCTGCTCGAGCAGCGCCACCGGCATCTGCGCGCCCTTGGTCACCATGTAGACGCCACGGCCGCTCTCGCCCATGGCCTCGATGAGCGCGAGGTGCTCGTCGTCCGTGGCCAGGCGCGAGGGCATCGGCGCGCCGCCCGCGCCGTTGTGCGCCGGGCTGGTGGAGCTGGCCAGGCCCACCGCACCGGCTGCCATGGCCTCGCGCACCAGCGCGGCCATCTGCGCAATCTCGTCCGCGGTGGCGGCGCGCTGGTTGGCAGCAGCGCCCATCACCCACGTGCGCAGTGACGAGTGGCCCACGTACGCGGCGATGTTGATCGCGCAGCCCGTGCGGCGCAGCTGCGCCAGGTATTGCGCAAAGGTCTCGAACTCCCAGCGCACGCCGCGCTGCAGCACCTCGAACGACATGCCCTCCAC
The DNA here is from genome assembly GCA_044445225.1 of Burkholderiales bacterium. Lineage (GTDB taxonomy): Bacteria > Pseudomonadota > Gammaproteobacteria > Burkholderiales > Burkholderiaceae_C > JAEUPI01. Next base: position 1,496 of record JBIODO010000465.1, on the reverse strand, counting down.
CTGCGTGAGGTTGCGCATCGTCAGCTCGCGGTCTTGCGGCCGGCACGGTGCGATGGTGAAGCCGCAGTTGCCGATCACCGCCGTGGTCACGCCTAGCGCCGGCGATGGCCGCGCAGTCGGGTCCCACGTGAGCTGCGCGTCGTAGTGCGTGTGGCTGTCGATGATGCCGGGCATCAAGGCGAGGCCGTCGGCGTCGACGATCTGCGTGGCGTCCGTCGGCAGCGATGCAGCGATGGCACGGATGCGGCCGGCCCGCACGGCGAGGTCGGCGCGCTGCGAGTCGGCGCCGCTGCCGTCGTAGAGGGTGGCGTTGCGGATGAGCAGGTCGTCCATGCGAGGGCTCCGCGGTCGCGTCGGACCGCGGAGGACAGCCTACTCGGAATCAGTGAGCCCGCCCGCTCGGACTCAGGTGCGCTGCGCTGTGCGCTCGAGCATCGCATCGAGGTTGGCGAAGCCGCGCTGCCAGCCGCCCTCGTGATTGACGCGTACTTCCTCGTCGTGGAAGCGGTCGTGCACGAAGCGCAATTCGGTGCCGCCGGCTCGCTGCTTCAACTCGATGCTCACGCGCGACACGCGCTCGGGCGTGCTCTTGAAGGCCCAGGTGAACACCAGTCGGCTGTGTGGCACCACCTCCTGGTAGACGCCGCAGACCTCGTTCATCTCGCCACTCGCACCCCTGAACACGATGCGGTAGCGCCCGCCCACGCGCAGGTCGACCTCGGCGGCGGTCACCGCAGGGTTGCCGGGGCCGAACCACTGGCTCAGCGCTTGCGGGTCCGTCCAGGCGCGCCAGACTTTTTCGGGCGCGACGCCGTAGCTGCGGCTGATGCGGACTTCGGCCGCGGCTTCTTGGTGGGGGATGACTCTTTCCATCGCGTGACTTCCTCTCGTTGATACAGATAGCGTCCGAGCGCGTCGAGCCGCTCGGTCCAGAATCGCCCGTAGCGGGCAATCCACATCGCTGCTTCCCGCAGCGGTGCGGCGTCGAGCACGCAACTCACCACACGGCCTTCTTTCGAGCGCGCGATCAGCCCGGCCGTCTCGAGCACGGCCAGGTGCTTCATGAAGCCGGTGAGCGACATTCCATGCGGCAGCGCCAGCTCGGTGACGGTGCTGGCGCCGTCCTCCAGCTGCCGCAGCACGCTGCGACGCGTGGAGTCGGCCAGCGCGGCGAAGACGAGGTCGAGGTGCGAATCTTCAAACTGAACCATATGGTTCAGTATTGGCGAAACAGTGTGACCCTGTCAAGTACCACCTCGACTTGGGTGGAGATCGCAAACACGCACAGCTGGGCCGGCGCCGCGCTATCGAAGCACGTGTCGAACGGGCTTGCCAATCACCGTGGCAACGCGGGCAGCGACCAGGTCTGCATCGATGTCGCAGGCCTGCGGACCGAGGTCGATCTTCCGCGAATTCGTCAGGCGCACGCGCACCCGCCAGAAGGTGGCGTTTTGTGTGCGCTTTTCTCTGAGCTCCACATGGTCCACATCGGCGAA
>JBIODO010000464.1:0-3195 GCA_044445225.1 Burkholderiales bacterium | reverse complement strand
CCAGCTGTGCGCCCAGCCTGCGCGCCGCGTTGACGCGCGTGCTCGATGCGCAGGCGTTCTACACGCACGTGGTCGACGGCCGCTTCAAGGGCGGCCACATCACGCGCCACTACGGCAACCCCGACAAGGGCGTGCACTCGGTGCAACTGGAGATGTGCTGGAGCTGCTACATGGCCGAGCAGCCGCCGTACGAGCTCGACTCGCAACGCCTGGCCCGCCTGCTGCCGGTGTTGCACGCGCTGGCGCTCACCATGCTGCGCTGGACGCCGCATGGCTGATGTGGCTCCCCCCGAAGCGGCCTGGCGGCCGCCTCCCCCCAAGGGGGCAACACCAGCGGACCGGCGGAGCCGGATCCGCGGTGTTTGCTTGGCTATACCGCTATTGCCATGCATCCAAGCGTAGTGCAGGCCATGTGGGCCCCGCGTGCCTGGATGCAGGGACGCTGGCGTGAATCGGTGCTGCTCGAAGTCGCGGGCAACGGCACGTGGGCCACCGTGGCGCCCGACACGCCGTGCACGCCCGACATGGCCGCACTGCCCGGCGCGGTGTTGCCCGGCATGGTCAACGCGCACAGCCATGCGTTCCAGCGCGCCTTCGTCGGCCTGGCCGAGCGCCGCGACGGCGAGCACGACGACTTCTGGAGCTGGCGCGACCGCATGTACGGCGTGGCGCTCACCATCACGCCCGAGCGCCTGCGCGAGGTGGCCACGCGCCTGTTCAGCGAACTGCTGCGCGGCGGCTACACGCAGGTGTGCGAGTTCCACTACCTGCACCACGCACCCGACGGCAGCCGCTACGACGACCCGCTGGCGATGAGCCGCGCGCTGGTGCAGGCTGCACAGGACAGCGGCATCGGCCTCACGCTGCTGCCGGTGCTGTACGAGCGCGCGGGATTCGACGCAGCCGGCTTGCGCGCCGACCAGCGCCGCTTTGCCACCACCGTGGACGACGTGCTCGCGCTGCGCGATGGCGTGCGTGCGCTGCGCGCGCCGCACGTGAGCGCCGGCGTGGCGATCCATTCGCTGCGCGCGGCCAAGGCGTCGTCAATCTTGACGCTTGCCGAGCGCACTGCCTGCGACGCGGCGCCGATCCACATCCACATCGCCGAGCAGACCGGCGAGGTCGACGACTGCGTCGCCGCCAGCGGGTTGCGTCCCATCGACTGGCTGGCCAGGCATGTGGCGCTCGACGCGCGCTGGCAGCTCGTGCACGCCACGCACGCCACGCCGGATGAGATTAGCACCGTGGCCGCCAGCGGCGCCGGCGTGGTGCTGTGCCCCACCACCGAGGCCAACCTGGGCGACGGCCTGCCCGACCTGCCGCACTGGCTGGCTGCGGGCGCCCCGCTGTCGCTGGGCTCGGACAGCCAGGTGACGCGCGACTGGCGCGAGGAGATCCGGCTGCTCGAATACGGCCAGCGCCTCACGCTGCGCCGGCGCAACGTGGCAGCGGCGCCGCAAGCGGGCGAGCCCTCGACCGCGGCGCGGCTGTTCGAGCGTGTGCTGGCAGGCGGCGCGGCGGCCGCTGGCATGGGCGCCTGGGGATTGCAAGTCGGCGCGCGCGCCGACTTGGTGGTGGTCGACACCACCGACTCTGCACTGGCCGACCGCGATGGCGACTGCCTGCTCGACACGCTGGTGTTCTCGAGCCCGACGTTGGCGTTTGCACGCGTCATGGTCGGTGGCCGGTGGGTGGCAGCAGAGAATCAGACCTTGCAGAAACGGACGGCATAGCGTGCTCGACCTTCGGTTGTCTCGACGCTCGTGGCTGCAGTCTTGCGCGCTACTGGCCGCCAGTGGCCGCACGCTGGCGCAAGGGTCGCCGTATCCGCAGCGACCCGTCAGATTCATCGTGCCCAACGCACCGGCCAGCTCGGTGGACACCATCGCTCGCCTCGTCGCAGCGCCGCTGGCGCTGGTGTTGCAGCAGGCCATCGTGATCGACAACAAGGCCGGTGCTGCCGGTGCCTTGGGTGTCGAAGCCGGCCGTGCGGCGTCTGCCGACGGCTACACGCTGATCGTGGCATCGAGCAGCTCGCTGACGGTGGCGCCGCTGCTGCAAAAGGCCGCGCACTACGATCCGCTGAAGGACTTCGATCTCATCTCGCTGATGGTGCAGTTGCCGAACGCGCTGGTGTGCAACCCCGCGCTGCCGGTGCACAGCACTGCCGAGTTGATCGCCTGGGCGAAATCCCGCGGCACGGCGTCGAACATGTCGTCGGCGGGCATCGGGTCGGTCAGCCACCTGGCCGGCGTGGCGCTGCAGTCGGCTGCGGGGTTTCAATCGCTGCACGTGCCGTACAAAGGCGGCAGCCAAGGCGTGGCCGCAGTGGTATCGGGCGAGACCGATTGGGTGCTGACACCGGCGCCGGCGGCCATGGGCCTGGTCGCGGCCGGCCGCCTGCGCCTGCTGGCGCACAGCATGAGCACCGACGCGCAGCCGCTGGGCACCACGCCCGCCATCGCGCAGACGGTGCCTGGCTTCGAGTTCTCGAGCTGGGTTGGCCTCGTCGCCCCGCGAGGCCTGCCACCCGACGTTGCCGAGACACTGCAGCGCGCGCTGGCGCGGGTGCTTCAGCAGCCCGAGTTGCGCAAGGCGTTCGAACCGCATGGCGCGGTGCCCTCATCGAGCACGCCACAGGCTTTTCGCGACTTCCTGGTGCGCGACATCGACCTCAATCGCCGGGCGATCCAGCTCGCTGGCGTTCAGCCCGAGTGACTCGACAGCGAGGCGAGCATGTGCACACCCAGTGCCTCGGCCACCTCGATGCCGTCGACGCCGGCCGACATGATGCCGCCGGCATAACCCGCGCCTTCGCCGGCCGGGTACAGGCCCGCGACGTTGACGCTCTGGAAATCCTTGCCGCGCGGGATTCGCAGCGGCGACGAGGTGCGTGTCTCCACGCCGGTGAGCACGGCGTCAGGCATCGCGAACCCCGGTATCTGCCGCTCGAACGCCGGTAAGGCCTCGCGGATCGCACCCAGCACCTCGTCGGGCAGGCTGCCGCCGCCAGGCTCTGCCAGATCGGTCAAGCGCACACCCGGCGTGTACGACGGCAGCACGCTGCCGAACTCGCGCGCGCACGCGCTGCCGTGCCGGCCAGCCACGAAGTCGCCCACCAATTGGCCGGGTGCGTGATAGTTCTCGCCACCCAACTGGTAGGCGCGCGACTCCCAGTGGCGTTGAAATGCGATG
>JBIODO010000463.1:0-3226 GCA_044445225.1 Burkholderiales bacterium | reverse complement strand
TGGCACGACCTACATCGACACCGCCACCGACGACACCGCGCGCGCGCTCAACGAAGGCCGCATCGACGGGTTCTTCGCGATGAGCGACTCGACGCCCACCGCCCTCATCCGTCAGCTGCTGCGCACGCCGAACGTTCACTTGTTCAACGTGACGCAGGCCGACGGCTACGTGCGCCGCATTCAGTACCTGAACAAGCTGCTGCTGCCCAGGGGCGCCCTCGACTTCGGCGAGGATATCCCCTCTGAAGACGTGCAATTGGTCGGGCCGACGGTGGAGATCATCGCCCGCGACAGCCTGCATCCCGCGCTGTCCGATCTGTTGCTCGAGGCGGCCCGCGAGGTGCACGGCAAGGCGGGGCTGTACAAGAAGCGCGGCGAGTTTCCGGCGCCGCTCGAACACGAGTTCCGCATCAGCCCCGACGCGACGCGCTACTACGCGTCGGGCAAGGGCTTTCTGTACCGCACGTTTCCGTGCTGGGTGGCGAGCCTGATCGCCCGCATCATCGCGGTGCTGGTGCCGGTGGTGCTGCTGCTGATTCCGGCCGTCAGGATCGTGCCGGCGCTGTACCGCTGGCGCATGACTTCGCGCATCTATCGCTGGTACGGCGCGTTGCAGCGGCTCGAACGCGATGCCCTGCGCCCTAGCGTCGGTGCGATGCGGCGCGAGGAGCTGATTCGACAGCTGGATCAGCTCGAAAGCGCCGTCGTCAGGATCGTGGTGCCGCCGGCCTATGGCGACCTCTTCTATGGCCTGCGTGGGCACATCGCCTCGGTGCGCGAGAGCCTGCTGGCCGAACTGCGCGCAGATTCGAGCGCCGCGATCGACGACCACCAGACTGAGCGCGTGGCACTCCCTTGATGTCTATTGGGACATTGTCGGTGGCTTCGTAGATAAGAGTTGGATTCCCAGCTCCGGTGGGCCGCTTGGCGCTGGCCGGGAACATTCTGCTCGTCGCGCGCGTTGAGCACCATGGAGCGAATCACCCGCGCGGCTTCGCGCTCGCCTCGGCGCACAGCCCGACGCTCAGGCGCTACGGGTTCAACCCTCGCGCATCGCTTGCTCGTAGCCCCGGATGGCATCTTCGTCCAGCGTCTCCTTCTGCAGCAACTCCAACGCGCCGCGCTCGAGCAGATCACGGTGCTGCTGCAAGATGCCGCGCGCCTGCTCGAGCCCGCTGGTCACGATGTCGTGAATCGCGTTGTCGATGCGCTGCTGCATGGCCTCCGACACCGCCGCTCGAGGCGGCCCGAGCGCCGGGGCGACGTCGAGCAGAGCAGCCGTGGGCGGCTCGATGGTCACCGGTCCCACGCCCGCGTCCATGCCATGGCGCATCACCATGTCACGTGCGATGTCGGTGGCCTTGGCCAGGTCGTCAGCGGCTCCGGTCGACGCCTCGTCGAATACGAGCATCTCGGCGGCGCGCCCACCGAGCAACACCGCAATGCGTCGCTGCAGCTCGCCGCGCGTGGCCAGATAGCGGTCTTCGCTCGGTCGTTGGATCGTGTAGCCGAGTGCGCCGATGCCGCGCGGAATGATCGAGATCTTATGCACCGCATCACCGCCGCGCTGCGACAGCGCGACCAGCGCATGGCCCATCTCATGGTAGGCCACCAAGCGGCGCTCCTTTTCGCCCAACAGGCGGCTGCGTCGCTCGAGCCCGGCGACGATGCGCTCCACCGCAGACGTGAAATCATTCATCGTCACCGCGGTGGCCTGGCGCCGCGTGGCGGCCAGCGCCGCTTCATTGACCAGGTTGGCCAGGTCGGCGCCGCTGAAGCCCGGGGTCAGCGCAGCCACCTGATCGAGCGAGACGGCCGGATCCAGTGGGATCTTGCGTACATGCACCTTCAGAATGTCGATGCGGCCCTTGCGGTCTGGCCGGTCGACCAGCACCTGGCGATCGAAGCGGCCGGCGCGCAGCAGCGCAGGATCCAGGATCTCCGGGCGATTGGTGGCGGCCAGGATGATCAGACCCACCGACGTGTCGAAGCCGTCCATCTCGGCGAGCAGCTGGTTGAGCGTCTGCTCCTTCTCGTCGAGGCCACCCAGCCCGCCGTACGCGCCGCGCGCCCTGCCCAGCGCATCGAGCTCGTCGATGAAGATGATCGCCGGGGCCCTGGCGCGGGCCTGCTCGAACAGGTCGCGCACGCGCGCCGCGCCGACACCGACGAACATCTCGACGAACTCGCTGCCCGAGATGGAGAAAAACGGCACACCGGCTTCGCCGGCCACCGCCTTGGCGAGCAAGGTCTTGCCGGTGCCGGGTGGTCCCACCAGCAGCACGCCGCGTGGAATGTGCGCGCCCAGGCGGCCGTACTCCTTCGGATGCTTCAGGAAATCCACCACCTCAGCCAGTTCGGCGCGCGCCTCGTCGACGCCAGCCACGTCGGCGAAAGTCACGCCGGTGTCGGTCTGCACGTAGACCTTGGCGCGGCTCTTGCCGATCGACAGGAAGCCGCCCATGCCGCCGCCCATGCCCTGGCGCTCCGCCATGCGCCGGATCACGAAGTACCACAGTCCGACGAAGACGAGCGCCGGCACGATCCACGACAGAAGGTCGCGCAGCAGCGTGCTCTCGACCACCCTTGTGTAGCGCACGCCGAACTTCTCCAGGCGCGCTGCCAACTCGGGCTCCACGCGCGTGGCCACCAGCGCGGTCTTGCGCCCGTCCGGGACTTTCAGGTGGCCGGTGATCGTGCGGTCGGAAATGCTGACTTCGTCGATGCGGCCTTCGGCCAGCGCCCGCTCGAACTCGCTGTAAGGCACCGGCTCGACACGCACTGCCGCCTGCCACAGGTCTTGGGCCCACAGCACCGCCAGCAGAGCCAGCAGCCAATATCCGATGTTCCAGGCCTGTTTCTTGTCAAGGGTCATGACACTAGGCGCCGCGAACCAGCGCGGCAGCGGAAGCCGAGCATACTGAGCTTGCGTTGCAACGGGGCATGCACCTACCGGCGCGCCGCCGGGCCGACCACGCTCTGCGCCGACGTCGCGCGGGGACGCGGCTCGGCGGCCGCCTCGACGCAGAATGCAGCCCCGTGCGCAAGAGCGCGCGCGACGGCGGCGTTCGCCGCGACGACGCCTCCCGGGGCGTCGTCCGATGGCGCCTCCTGCGTGGCCTCGACATAGCGCGTGGCCAGCACGCGCCGGCCGGGCACGTCGACGAGCTGCGCGCGCAGCGTGAACTCCACGCGGCTCGGCCTGGCGAGGAAGCTCTGCCGCAGC
>JBIODO010000462.1:0-3233 GCA_044445225.1 Burkholderiales bacterium | reverse complement strand
CTACCACGAGCGCGTGGCAGCGGCGATGGGCGGCCACGCCGAGGTGCAGAAATTCATGCGCATGTACCTGGTGCCGGGTGCCGCGCACAGCTCGCAGGGCCGTGCCTACACGGTGAGCGGCAACAACAACACAGTGCCGCTGGCCAAACTGCCGGGCAACGCCAACCAGACGCCGACGCGCGAGCAGGACCAGTTCTTCACCGCGCTGGTCGACTGGGTGGAAAAAGGGCAAGCCCCGGGCGAGGTCGTGCTGACCTCGCGCGACAACAGCGTCAGCTACCCGGTGTGCGTGTATCCGCAGCGCACCACCTGGGACGGCGTTGGCTCCGCGAAACACCCGAGCAGCTACAGCTGCAAGTAAACGAGACACTCGCAGTCCGGAGGACGCCATGCCGCAGAACGCCGACCGCGAAGCCATCGCCGATGTCGCCAATCCGCTGGGGCTCGATGGCATCGAGTTCATCGAATACGCCACCAGCCGGCCGCAGGCGCTGGGCCAGGTGCTCGAGATGATGGGCTTCAAGCCCGTGGCGCGGCACCGTTCGCGCGAGGTGCTGCTGTACCGGCAGGGTTCGATGAATGTGGTGATCAACGCGCACGTCAGTGCACGCAGCGCGGCGCCCACCGAGACGCCGGTGATCGCAGCCGTCGCGCTGCGCGTGCGCGACGCCGCAGCAGCGTACCGCCATGCGCTGCAGCGCGGCGCCTGGGCCGTGCCCACGCAGGTCGAGGTGATGGAGCTCAACATCCCGGCCATTCACGGCGTCGGCGCGAGCCGCATCTACTTCGTCGATCGCTACCGCGAATTCTCGATCTACGACGTCGACTTTGTGCCGATCCCCACCGTCGAGCGTGCGCCGCCGTCACTGGGGGGGCTGCATTGGTTCGGCATCGTGCAGTACATCGGCAACGACCGCATGGAAGACTGGAGCGAGTTCTACCGCGAGCTGTTCGGCTTCGACGTGCTGCCCGACGAGCAGCGCTTCGGCATCCTGCCCAAGGGGCGCATCCTGCGCAGCCCGTGCCGCAGCTTCTATCTGCAGCTGATCGAGCCCGAGCCCGGCCTCGTCGACGTCGAGGGTGACGAGAGCCTGCAGCGCATCGGCCTCGGCGCGCCCGACGTGGCCGCCGCGGTCAAGGCGCTGCGCGCGCGCGGCGTCGAGTTCGTCGAGTCGAGCGACCTGCACAGCGGCTCGCGCGGCGCGCTGACCAAGAGCTGGCTCGGCGGCGTGATGTTCGAGCTGGTGCACGACGACAGGAGCACGTCATGACGCAGCACACCGGGTTCGTCGATGACTTCGGCATGGACACGATCACGCTGGCCGGCTCGCTGCCGGCCAAGCTGCGCGCGATGCGCGATGCCGGCTTCTCGCAAGTGATGCTCAAGGCGAGCGACCTGGTCGGCCACCCCGAGGGCGTGGACGACGCGGTGCGCGCCGTCAAGGCCAGCGGCCTGCGCGTCACCGGTTTTCAGGTGCTGCGCGATTTCGAGGGCTTGAGCGGCCATCTGCACGACTACAAGGTCGACATCGCCAAGTCGATGCTCGAGATGGCCCGCGCGGTCGGCGCACCGGTGTTGCTCGCGTGTTCATCGACCAGCACGCACGCCACGCAAGACCTCGACGCGCTGGCGCGCGACCTGCGCAAGCTGGCGATGCTGGCGGTGCCGCTGGGCATCCGCATCGCCTACGAGGGCCTGAGCTGGGGCCGCACGATCAACGAGTTCACCGCCGCGTGGGAGGTGGTGAGCCGTGCCGATGCACCGAACCTGGGTCTGGGCATCGATTCGTTTCACATCTTCGCGGCCAAGACCCCGCTGGCCGAGCTCGACACGCTGGATGCGGACAAGATCTTTCTCGTGCAACTGGCCGACTTCATGTGGCAGGAGGCGCGCACCTTCGAGGAACGCCTTGCGACGGCGCGGCACTTTCGCGTCTTTCCCGGCGAGGGCGTGCACAGCGCGCAGGTGGCCGAGCTGGTGCAGCGGCTTGACGCGCTGGGCTACCGCGGCGACTACAGCTTCGAGGTGTTCAACGACGACTACCAGCAGATTCCGCTGGCGGCCGTGGCCGAGCGCGCGCGCCGCTCGGCGCTGTGGCTGGGCGAAGAGGTGCTGCGCCGCTCGGTACCATTGCCGGGCGCGATGCGCTTGCGCAGGGCCCGTGCAGCGCCAGCCATGGAGTCACCTTCTTGAACAAGATCCTGGTCTTGAACGGCCCCAACCTCAATCTGCTCGGCACGCGCGAGCCGGCGCTGTACGGCTCGGCCACGCTGGCCGACGTCGAGTCGCTGTGCCGCGACACCGCTGCCCGCTTGAACGTGGCCGTCGACTGCCGGCAGTCCAACCACGAGGGCCAGCTGGTCGATTGGGTCCACGAGGCCGGCGCCGCACATCGCGCCGGCCAGCTGCTGGGGGTGGTGTTCAACGCGGGCGCCTACACGCACACGTCGGTGGCGTTGCACGACGCCATCAAAGGCACCGGCGTGCCGGTGGTCGAGCTGCACATTTCCAACGTGCATGCGCGCGAGGCGTTTCGCCATCACTCGTTCCTGTCGAGCGTGGCCGCCGGCATCGTGGTGGGCTTCGGCGTCGACGGCTACGCGCTGGCGATCGAAGGGCTGGTGCGCCGCACGACGAACGCCGCCCGCCCCTGACCCCGCCTTGGCGGACGTGGGGGTTGCGCCACGCCGTGGCCGACGTATCCTCGGGCCCTTGCTGTACGGGGAGGGGGCCAGGAGTCCTTCACCATGGCCACGCCGAGCCACGACACCGCTGCCGCAGGGCCTCCGCACACCGAACCACCGTTGCGGGGTCGGGTGGTCTACATCGAGGACGACGAGACCAACGTGCTGCTGGTGCAGGCGCTGGTGGCCCGCCATCCGGGGGTCGAGATGTTGCATGCCGCCACCGGCCGCGAGGGGGTGAGCCTGGTGCGCCGCGAGAAACCCGACTTCGTGCTGCTCGACATGAACCTGCCCGACATCTCGGGGCTCGAGGTGGTGCGCGAGCTGAACATCGACATCACCTCGCGCGGCCTGCGGCTGAACATCCTCACCGGCAACGCGCTGTCGATGGACATCATCAAGGCGATGAGCCTGGGCGCGTACGAGTATTGGCTCAAGCCGCTGACCCGTCAGGTGTTCGACGACGGCCTGCGCCGTGCGCTCACCGGCCGCCGGCCCGACCCCGCGCATCGCATTCCGGTGCGCTGACCCCGCGTCGTGTCGCCGGG
>JBIODO010000461.1:0-3234 GCA_044445225.1 Burkholderiales bacterium | reverse complement strand
GTCAGCACCGCCGCGATCCCTGTGGCACACAGGCCGATCAGCAGCGTGTCGACCGCAGGGCGCAATGCATCGCTGGCCTGGCGCGCCCAGTTGGCCAGCGTCCACGCCTGCGGCAGCGCATGCGGATAGCGCCACTGCTGTGCGAACGACCAGATCGCCAGCGCCAGCATCGCCAGCACGGTGGCCGCGAAAAGCGCAGCACACACACCGCTGGCCACCACAGCGGCCGCAGCGCCTGCACCGTTGCGCGCGCCGCGCGCGATCCAGCGGCGGCCCCACGCGGCGACGGCGAGCTCCACCACGCGCCAGGCCGCGATGCACGCCGCCACCATCACGAGCAGCAGCATCGCGGCAGCCGCGGCGGGCAACACGCGCTGCAGATCGGGGTCGGCGAACCAGCGCACCGCCATCACCGCCAGCGTCGGTGGGTTGCCGGGCCCGAGGATCAGCGACACATCGACCACCGACAGCGAGAACGCCAGCACCGCATACACCGGCAGACGGATCTGCGGGTACACCTGCGGCAGCAGCACCTTCAAATACGCTTGCACCGGCCCGTAGCCCAGCGCCCGTGCAGCCGCCATGTGCGGCTGCGCTGCCACCTGGTTGAGCGCGCCCGATGTCATCAGCATCAGGTACGGCACCTCCTTGATCAACAGTCCGGCGATCAGCGCCCAGCCCGACGGATGGCCCACGGTGCTCACATCGGGCGGCAGGTTCCAGCCGGTGAGGCCCGGCGACACCAGGCGCACCAGCCAGCCCGAGGGTGCGATGAGAAACGCCAGGCCGATCGCCAGCGCCGAGTGCGGGGCCGACAGCACCGGGGCGATGAGCTCGCCGATGCGCCGGCCCCACGCGCGTTGATGGATGAACGCGGAAAGGCCGATGGCCGCGAGCACCGCGAGCAACGTGGTCATCAAGCCGCTCCACAGCGTGAGCTGCAACGCGGTGGCAAACCCCGGGTGATCGCGCAGCTCGCGCCAGGGCGCCATGCTCCACGTGCCGGCGCCGATCGCGGGCATCACGCCGAAGGCCGGCAGCAACGTGCCCAGCAGGCCGGCGGCAATCGGCAGCGCGAACGCCGCCACGGTGACGGCGGGGGCCCATCGCAACAGGCCCGGGCGCCGCTGCATCATTGCGTGTAGCGGCGCTGCCACTCCGCGGTGATGCGCGTCATCCAGCTCGCGTGAGGCTCGAGCAACGGCTTGCCGAGCTCAGCAGCCGACGGCAGCGCCGCACTCGGGGTGAGCTTGTCGAACAACGCGCGGTCGGCAGGCGACAAGCGCGCCAGATCGAGCACGTTGACGCTGCCCATCGACTGGATGTCTTGCGCGCGCGCTTGCGCGGCGGGCTCGAGCAGGAAGTTGGCCAGCACCAGTGCAGCCTCTTTGTGTGCCGCGTTGTAGGGGATGGCCACGAAGCTGGTGTTGCCGATGGTCCCCTTACGCATCGTGAAAGTGCGCACCGTGCTCGGCAGCTGGCCGCCAGCCACCGACACGGCGGCCTCGGCCGGGTTGAACGAGAGCGTGATGTCGATCTCGCCATCGTTGAGCAGCTGGCGTTGCGCGGGGCCGTTTTCGGGGAACTGCGTGCCGCGCCGCCACAGCGTCGGGCGCAGCTGGTCGTACCAAGCCCACAGCGGCGCGGTGACGCTGTTGAAGTTGTCGTCGGTGGCCGGCCGCTGCAGCACGCCAGCGTCGGGCGCGAGCTCGTACAGCGCCTGCTTCAAGAAGGTGGAGCCGAGGAAGTTGGTGACCTTGGGGTGCGTCAGCCGCCCCGGGTGCTTGCGCGACCAATCGAGCAGCTCGGCGGCCGAGCGCGGCACCTCGGCGGGGTCTTTGATGCGCGCGCTGTCGTAGACGAACACGATCTGCGCCAGCTTCCACGGCACCGCGTAGCCGTCGACCGGCGTGGTGAAGTCGACCACGTTGGAGCGCTTGTTGACCGTGTCGACGAGCCGAAAGTTCGGCAGCGTCTGCGTCACCGGCCCGTACAGCAGGTTTTGCTGCTTCATGTTGAGGAAGTTGGGGCCGTTGATCCAGATGAGGTCGACCGTGCCGTCGCTGTTGCGGCCGGCCGCTTTCTCGGCGACAACGCGCGTCACGGCCTCTGAGGTGTCCTTCAGGCGCACGTGGCTGACGCTGACGTCATAGCGTGCCTTCAATTCACCGGCGGCCCACGCGATGAACGCATTGGTCTTCTCGTCGCCTGCCCAGGCATTGAAGTAGACCGTCTGGCCGCGTGCCTTGGCGGTCACCTGGTTCCCAATCGAGGCTGGGCTGAGCGCTGAGCGCATTGCCGATCAGCCCCAGTGCCAGGGCGACGGCGTAGCGGGCGAGACTGGAAGCGGTCTGCATTGGGCTGTCTGACTGAGTTGCCAAGAACGCGGATGGACACTCGCGGCGAGAGTTTCCTACAACCCGCTCAGTTCCGAGGTTTCAGGTGATTGGCGAGACTTGCTGGGACGTCCTGGAATCGCCAGATGGCCTGCCGGAGGGGCTCGAACTCCGAGCTGCAGGGCGCATGGGCGCTGGCGATGCGCCGTTCTAGCGGTGATTTGTTCCCCGGCTTGTTCCCCGAGAGAACGATCTCTCGCGCCTGCGTCCACCAATGCTGCAGTCGGCCATCTGCTGTCGCTTGCCATCGGCGGCTTCCGGGCTTCTTCGATGTCAGCTCACTCATCATCCGGCGCTTCCCATCCGGCCAGCTCGTCGCGTGCACTCGACCTGTCTACGACGGGCTCGTCCTTGCGGATCTGGCCGTCTCGGCAGACGACGGTGCAGCGGGCGAATTTGGCGATGTCGGGCTCATGGGTCACCATCACTACGGTCAGTCCATCGTTGTTGAGGCTCTGGAGTACCTCCATGATCTGCACCGCAGTGCGGCTGTCGAGGTTGCCGGTCGGCTCGTCGGCGAGCAGGATCCGAGGGCGATTCACCAGGGCCCGCGCGATCGCGACGCGTTGCTGCTGGCCACCCGACAGCTGCGACGGCAAGTGCCCGGCGCGCTCGGCGAGGCCGACCGCGTCAAGCGCGTCTCTGGCACGCTGCGTCCGCTGCGTCTTGTCGAGCCGGGCATAGAGGGTCGGAAGCATGACGTTTTCCAGCGCCGACGTGCGGGCAATGAGGTTGAACCCCTGGAAGACGAATCCGAGCTTCTGGTTTCCGTTTCAATATGGTCTTGTCCGAAGATCTGAATCGGGCAATCGACAAGGTGGTGAGCGAAAGCGAGACC
>JBIODO010000460.1:0-3241 GCA_044445225.1 Burkholderiales bacterium | reverse complement strand
GCTCAGGCGCATGAAGCGCCCGGCCAGCGGCGAGCGCAACCTCGAGCGCATCGCGGCGTGGCGCCGCGCCTGTCCCGAGCTGGTGTTGCGCTCGACGTTCATCGCCGGCTTTCCGGGCGAGACTGAACAGGAGTTCCAGCACCTGCTCGATTTCATCGACGAGGCGGGTATCGATCGTGCCGGCTGCTTTGCTTACTCGCCGGTGGATGGTGCGGCCGCCAATCAGTTGCCCGATGCCTTGCCAGCCGAGCTGCGCGAGGAGCGGCGTGCACGCTTCATGGCAGCAGCCGAGGCCGCCTCCACGCAGCGACTGAAGCGCCGCGTCGGCGCCACCATGCAGGTGCTGATCGACTCAGCGCCGATGCTCGGCCGCCAGGGTGGCAGCGGACGCAGTTATGCCGATGCGCCCGAAATCGATGGCACCGTGCGGCTGTTGCCACCGACCAAGGCGTCAACCCGCATCAAGGTGGGCGAGTTCGTGCGTGCGCGCATCATCGCCACCGAAGGCCATGACCTGATCGCTCAAGCGCTGTAGCCATGCCCATGACCGAACCGCTCACCCCGCTGTCGACGCAACTCATCCATCACGACTACCAGCCACCCGCGGGCTTCGGCGCGGTGCCGCCCGGCGTGTACAAGGCCTCGACGGTGATCTTTGCCAACCTCGCCGCGCTGCGTGCGCGCGACTGGCGCAGCAAGAACGGCTACACCTACGGTCTGCACGGCACGCCCACCACGTTCACACTCGAGGCGCGGCTGGCCACCCTCGAGGGCGGCACCCATTGCGCGCTGGCGCCCAGCGGGCTGGCGGCGATCGCGATGATCAACGTGGCGCTGCTGCGCGGCGGCGACGAAGTGCTGCTGCCCGACAACGTGTACGGGCCGAGCCGAGAGATGGCGCGCACGCTGCTGGCCGACTGGGGCATCACGCACAAGCTGTACGACCCGATGGACGTGGCCGCGTTCAAGGCGTTGATCGGCGAGCGCACCAAGCTCGCATGGCTCGAGGCGCCGGGCTCGATCACGATGGAGTTTCCCGATCTGCGTGCGCTGGCGCGTGCAGCGCGCCAGCGCGGTGTGCTGAGCGCGCTCGACAACACCTGGGGCGCCGGGGTGGCGCTCAACCCGTTCAATCTCGGCGAGGGGGCGGCGGTCGATCTGTCGATGCACGCCCTGACCAAGTACGCCTCCGGTGGTGCCGACGTGTTGATGGGCTCGGTGGTCACGCGCGACACCGCGCTGCATGAGAAGCTGCTGTTCGCGCACATGCGCCTGGGCGTCGGCGTGGCGGCCAACGACGCCGAGTTCGTGCTGCGCTCGCTGCCCACGCTCGAGCTGCGTTATCGCGCACACGACCAGTCGGCGCGGCGCGTGGCCGGCTGGCTGAAGTCGCAGCCGATGGTGCGCCAGGTGCTGCATCCCGCGCTGCCGGGTGCGCCGGGCCACGAACACTGGGCCAGCCATTGCCGCGACGCGGCGGGCCTGTTCTCGATCCTGCTCGACCCGGCACTGCCGGCGGCGCGTGTCGATGCCTTCGTCGAGGCGCTCAAGCTGTACAAGCTCGGCTATTCGTGGGGCGGGCCTGTGAGCCTGGTGGTGCCCTACGACTTGAGGCTGCTGCGCGGCGATGCCGCGCACTCGCGCGGCCACCTGGTGCGTTTTTCGATCGGGCTGGAGGCCACCGACGACTTGATCGCCGATCTCGACAAGGCCCTGCAGACGTTGCGTTAGGCCGCGCCGGTGGCCGCCACGCGCGGGCGCGGCCACAGGCCCATCGCCAGTGCGGTGCCGGCCAGGATGACGGTGCCGCCGACGATCATCGATGCGCTCAGGTGTTCATCGAGGAACAGCCAGCCGAACGCGGCAGCGAAGGCGGGAATCAAGAACGTGACTGCGCTCGCGCTGGTGGCGCCGATGTGCGCAATCAGCCTGAAGTACAGGATGTAGGCCACGCCGGTGCACAGCAGCGCCAGCAGTGCGAGCGACAGCCACGCAGCAGCGCTGGGCATCGTGTGTGGCCGCTGCGCCCAGCCCGGAATGGCAAGCAGCAGCGCCGCCGACAGCTGGCTGCCGGTGGCCATGGCCATCGACGGCACGCCGGCCAGACGCTTCTTGGCATAGGTGGCGCCGTAGCCATAGAGCAGCGTGGCCGCCAGACAGGCCGCGATCGCCACGGCGGCGCTGACGCCGTGTTCGTTGACGGCCAGGCCCGCCTTGTCCCACGCCAGGCCGACCACGCCGGCCAGGCCGATGCACAGGCCCAGCACGCGCGTCGCGCCCAACCGCTCGTGCAGCCACAGCGCACCGATGGCTGCGGCCCACAGCGGCGTGGCGGCGTTGAAGATCGCCGACAGTCCGGCGTTGATGGCCAGCAGCGCCACGCCGTAGAGCACGAACGGTAGCGCAGAGTTCACGATGCCGAGCCAGGCGATGGCGCGCCAATTCGTGCGCAGCGCCGGCCACTGCCCTTGCGCCAGCAGCACCGGCAGCAGGAACAGCGCGGCGCCCGCGCAGCGCAGCGCCGCCATCGCCATCGGGCCGAACTCGGTGGCACCCAGCCGCATGAAGAGAAACGACGCGCCCCACAGCGCGGCCAGCGCCAGCAGCTCGAGCAGGTCGCGCGCCTTCATACCAGCAACGCACCCTCGTGTTGCAGCAGCGCCTCCTTGCGCTTCAGGCCGCCAGCGAATCCGGTGAGTGACCCATTGCTGCCGACGATGCGATGGCACGGCACGATGATGGCCACCGGGTTGCGCCCGATCGCCGCACCGGCCGCGCGCGAGGCCTGCGGCGCGCCCACCTGCCTGGCGATGGCGCCATAGGTGCTGGTGTGTCCGGGCGGCACGTCGAGCAGTGCGCGCCAGACAGCGCGCTGGAACGCGGTGCCCTGCAGATCCAGCGGCACCCGAAAGCGTGGCGGGCAGCGGCCGTCCCAGTAGCCGACGAGCTCTTCGGCGGCGGCGGCGAGCCAGCGATGGCTCGCATCGGCCGGCGCGTCAAACTCGGTGTCGTAGTGCACCGGCTCGTGAAACAGCAGAAAGGCCAGGCCCTTGTCGGTGGCGGCCAGCGTCAGCGGGCCCACCGGCGAATCCAGGCGCGCCTGCGCCACCAGTCGAGTCGTGTTCATGGTCATGGTGTCTCCAAGGATTGCCACAGCCGCATCACCGCGTAGCTGCGCCAGGGTTGCCAGGCTTGCGCCTGTGCGGCTGCCGCCGCGACGTCGCGCGTGCCCAAGGCGTTG
>JBIODO010000459.1:0-3245 GCA_044445225.1 Burkholderiales bacterium | reverse complement strand
GAGTGAGCGTGGGGGGTGTGGTCATGCTTGCTTTTCAGGCCGCGAACGTCGCGCGCACTTCGAGGGGACTCAGAAGGCGGTCGGCGATCAACTCGCCGCCCGTGATGTGGGCGCTGCCGAGAAACGCATCGGGCTCGCGGCCGTAAACGCGCACGGCGGCCGCGTCGGCGCCTTCGATGCGGCGGCGCAGGCCCGACAGAAACCGACCGGCGTCGTCGGCCTCCAGGCGCACCGCCGGCCAATCGGCGAGCAGGCAATCGGTGGGCCGCAGCAACGCATCGCGCTCGGATTCGCCGAGGGCCTCGAGCGCATCGGGAGTCACCGCGTCACGCACGTCGAGGCGGCCGGCGCCAGTGCGCCGCAACGCCGCCAGGTGCGCGCCGCAGCCCAGTGCCTGCCCGATGTCGCTGGCCAGCGCCCGGATGTAGGTGCCCTTGCTGCACTCGACATCGATCGTCAGGTACGGGGCTGTGAACTCAACGACGTCGAGGCGCAGGATCATCACGCGGCGCGGCGCACGCTCGACCTCGAGGCCGGCACGCGCATAGTCGTACAGCGCCTTGCCGTCCTTCTTCAGCGCGGAGTGCATCGGCGGCAACTGCTCGATCGGGCCGATGAAGCCGCGGCAGGCGGCGTCGACCGCGGCACGGCTCACGTTCACCGGCCGGCGTTCGATCACCGGGGTCTCGCGATCACCCGATGCAGTGCGTTCGCCGAGCATGAGCGTGGCGCGGTAGCGCTTGTCGGCGTCCAGGCAGGCCTGCGCAAACTTGGTGGCCGCGCCAAAGCAGATCGGCAGCAGCCCGTCGGCCAGCGGATCGAGCGTGCCGGTGTGGCCCGCTTTTTCGGCGCGATACAGGCGCTTGGCGCGTTGCAGCGCCTGGTTGCTCGTCAGGCCCAGCGGCTTGTCGAGCAACAGCACGCCGTGCACAGCGCGGCGAGGCGGACGGACCGTCTTGACGCTCACGATTCGTCTTCCCGCGAGCGCTGCTCATTGGCCTTGCGGATCAACGCGCTCATCTCGGCGGCGCGCTCGGTGGTCTTGTCGAAGTGGAAGTGCAGCGTCGGCACGGTGTGAATCGCCAGCCGCTTGAACAAGCCGTTGCGCAGGAATCCCGCCGCCTCGTTGAGGCCGGCCTCGCACTCTTCGGGGCTGCCCACCAGCAGCGAGAAGTAGACCTGCGCGTGGGCGTAGTCGGGCGATACCTCGACGCTATTGATGGTGATCATGCCCACCCGCGGGTCTTTCAACGCGCGGATCAGCTCGGCCAGATCGCGCTGGATCTGGTCGGCGACGCGAAAGCCCCGGTTGGGGATCGATTTCTTGTGGCGCATGACGACTCCGACGAAACAGCCCCGCTCCAGCGGGGCTTCCCCAAGGTCACGCGCGGATCCGGCTCCGCCGGTCCGCTGCGTGCGCCCCCTCGGGGGGCAGCGACCGGAGGGAGCGTGGGGGCCTCATAGCGTTCTGGCGACTTCCTTGATTTCGAAGAACTCCAACTGATCGCCCTCTGCGATGTCGTTGTAGTTCTTGATGTTGAGTCCGCACTCGAAGCCCTCTTTGACCTCGCGCACGTCGTCCTTGAAGCGCTTCAAGCTCTCCAGCTCGCCGGTGAACACCACCACGTGGTCACGCAGCACGCGCACCCGGGCGCTGCGTCGAACCACGCCCGCCGTGACCATGCAGCCGGCGATGGCGCCGATCTTGCTGATGCGGAACACTTGGCGGATCTCGGCGTTGCCGATGACCTCTTCCTTCTGTTCCGGCGCCAGCATGCCGGCCATCGCCGCCTTCACCTCGTCGACCGCGTCGTAGATGATGTTGTAGTAGCGGATGTCGATGCCGTTGTTCTCGGCCAGCTTGCGCGCGCCGGCGTCGGCCCGGGTATTGAAGCCGATGATCACCGCCTTGGACGCGATCGCCAGGTTGACGTCGCTCTCGCTGATGCCGCCCACCGCCGCGTGCACCACCTGCACCTTGACCTCATCGGTCGAGAGCTTGACCAGCGATTGCGCAAGCGCCTCCTGCGAACCCTGCACGTCGGCCTTGAGGATCAACGACAGCGTCTGCGCGGCGCCCTCTCCCATGTTCTCGAACATGTTCTCGAGCTTGGCGGCCTGGCGCTTGTTGAGCGTGACCTCGCGGTACTTGCCCTGGCGGAAGGTCGCGATCTCGCGCGCCCGGCGCTCGTCGGCCAGCACCATGAATTCGTCGCCGGCCTGCGGCACCTCGGTGAGGCCCTGGATCTCCACCGGAATCGACGGCCCCGCTTCGTTGATGGGCTTGCCGTCTTCGTCGAGCATCGCGCGGACGCGGCCGTAACTTGCACCCGCAAGGACGACGTCGCCGCGCTTGAGCGTGCCCGACTGCACCAGCACGGTGGCCACCGGGCCGCGGCCCTTGTCGAGCTGCGCTTCGATCACCAGGCCGCGCGCCATGGCGTCGGCTGCCGCCTTGAGCTCGAGCACCTCGGCTTGCAGCAGCACCTGCTCGAGCAGCGCATCGATGCCTTGGCCTGTCTTGGCCGACACCGGCACGAACGGCGAATCGCCACCGAACTCCTCGGGCACGACGCTCTCGGCCACCAACTCGCTCTTCACGCGCTCGGCGTTGGCCTCGGGCTTGTCGATCTTGTTCATCGCCACCACGATCGGCACCGAAGCCGCCTTCGCGTGGTGGATGGCTTCCTTCGTCTGGGGCATCACGCCGTCGTCGGCGGCCACCACCAGGATCACGATGTCGGTGGCCTTGGCGCCGCGCGCGCGCATCGCGGTGAAGGCGGCGTGGCCCGGCGTGTCGAGGAAGGTGATCATGCCGCGCGGTGTCTGCACGTGGTAGGCGCCGATGTGCTGCGTGATGCCACCGGCCTCGCCGGCCGCCACCCGCGTGGAGCGGATGTAGTCGAGCAGCGAGGTCTTGCCGTGGTCGACGTGGCCCATGACGGTCACGACCGGAGCGCGCGGCAACGACTCCTGCTCCGAATCGGCCTGGCTTTCTTCCTCGAGGAAGGCGTCCGGATCGTCGAGCTTGGCCGCCAGCGCCTTGTGGCCCATCTCCTCGACCACGATCATCGCGGTCTCCTGGTCGAGCTGCTGGTTGATGGTGACCATCTGGCCGAGCTTCATCAGCTGCTTGATGACCTCGCTGGCCTTGACGCTCATCTTGTGCGCCAGGTCGGCGACGCTGATCGTCTCGGGGACGTGCACCTCCTGCGTCACAAACTCCGCCGGCGCCGTGAAGGCGG
>JBIODO010000458.1:0-3257 GCA_044445225.1 Burkholderiales bacterium | reverse complement strand
GATTCGAGCGTCCGCATTCGACTAGCGAAGGCAACTACCGCTTGTGGCCCGACAGTGTGAGTTCCAGGCTTTGCTGACTGCTGACCTTGGCCGGCCAGGCGGGCGCATTTGAGCCCAGCCTTCCGGCGCGGCCTCGTACTCGCATTGCCGGCCATCTGTTGACGTTCGACCTCACCGGCTGAAACCACCCGTTCGCGTGTGCCCGAGGGTTTGTCCGCTCGCGATTCGCCATTGGGCGGGGCAGCGTGTTGGCCGTGCAAGGCCCGCGGGAATGCGCGGCCTGCGTTCACGTTTTCAACCTGATGAAGGACTCTCCATGATTGCAAACCTGGGTGGGTGTCTGGCGCGCGTGGCGCGCGGCGTGAGCCAAGCGACGCTGGCGCTGTGCCTCGCCGGCGGCTCGACGCTGGCGCTGGCCGACGACGGCCGCGGCACGCTGCTGTCGTTGGGCGACAGCGTGGTGTTCGGCTTCATCACGCAAGATGGCCCTGCGTACGTGAACGCCGACAACTTCATCGGCTATCCGGAGATCGCGGGCAACGCGTTGCGGCTCGACGCCGCCAACCCCTCGTGCCCCGGCGAGACCACGGCGGGGTTCCTGTCGCTCACTGGTGCCGACAACGGCTGCCGGCCGTTCCGTGCCCGGTTTCCGCTGCACGAAAGCTACGGCACCACGCAGCTGGATTTCGCACTTGCCTACCTCGGCGCCAACAGGCGAAAGACGCGGCTGGTCACGCTGAGCCTGGGTGCTAACGACGGCTTCCTGCTGATCGCTGCGTGCAACAACAATCCGGCCTGCATCCAGGCCAACTTGCCTGCCGCGCTGGGCGCGGTGTTCGCCAACCTGAACACCATTTTGAGTAACCTGCGCGCCACCGGCTTCCATGGCGTGCTGATGGTGGTCAACTACTACTCCACCGACTACAGCGATGCGGCCGGGACCGCCCTGACCGTGGCACTCAACCAGACACTGGCGGCTGCGGCTGCGGCCAACGGCGTGGTCGTGGCCGATGCATTCACGGCGTTCCAGCAGGCGGCCGCGGCGGCCGGTGGCAAGACATGCTTTGCGGGCTTGCTCAATGCCAACCCGGCCAACCAGCTGGCCTGCGACGTGCACCCCAGCATCACCGGCCAGCGGTTGCTCGCCAAGACGGTGCAGGCGGCCTACCGCGTCGTGCGCCGCGATGATGATTGAGTAACTCAGCAAGGCGTTTCAGGGAGTGGTGGACGCCGTCGGCACGGCAATTCGGAAGGTCACGAACTCGCCCGGCTTGTTCGTCGCGACCCCGACCAGCACGACCAGACGCCCGTTGTCGAGGTCGCTTTGCGTCATCGTGCTCCGGTCGCACTTGACGAAGAACGCCTCCTCGGGCCGCGCGCCGACCAGCGACGCGTTCTGCCACTCATTGAACAGAAAGTCGCTGATCGCACTGCACACGGTCCCCCACAGACGTGGGTCGTTGGGCTCGAACACCGCGAACTGGAGGTCGAGGCTGATCGACGATTCGAGGTACGCCAGGTAGCGGCGAACCCCGAAGTACATCGAGGCGCAGTCCGCATCGACGGTTCGCCCGACCAAGCTGAGATGCCCGATCGCAGGGAGATCCACGATGCGCTCAAGCTGCGCGCTGCAAGTGAGGCTCGACACATCGAATGCGGGCCTCAGGAGCTCGGGGTGCTGGCGTGTACCAGCGGCTACATTGCCGCTCGCTCCAGAACCTACTGCGTAGTTCTCATTGAGCATTGCGTGGGACGACAAGGGCAATGCGGCGCCATGCACGCCGTCTCCGAATTGCACGGTCGTCTCGCCGGTCTCGGACTCCGCCGTCTTGAAGGCGCTGTCAAGCGCATGCTGCGAAATGCTGGCGAGTGCCGTTGGCGCAAAGGACGACATGGCGGTTCTCCAGAGTCAGTCTCCCGCCCTGGGTTGCGTCAGCCTCGATGGAAGTTCAGTTGACTCAACCGGCAGCAACTAGGGCCCACAAGCCCGGTCGTCGAGGCGATGATGCCTGTGGCCACCGCAAAGCGGACGTGGTCGACGTACTTTGGGCGACAACTAGCCATTCAGACTTGCGGGCCGAGCCCGTCCTTCCGCTGCCTGGCCTGACGAAGCCGTGCGGGCGAGAACGAGAAGCTGATCGAGAATTCATCGACAACCTGATCCGCCGCTTCGGCGGGAAGGTCTTGATCACCGACGTCCGTTCCTAACTTCCACCCTGGAGATCCGCACCTTGAAGACCCGCATCACCGAACTGTTCGGCATCGAGCACCCCATCATCCAGGGTGGCATGCACTACGTCGGCTTTGCTGCGCTGGCCGCAGCCGT
This sequence comes from Burkholderiales bacterium, assembly GCA_044445225.1. Lineage (GTDB taxonomy): Bacteria > Pseudomonadota > Gammaproteobacteria > Burkholderiales > Burkholderiaceae_C > JAEUPI01. Next base: position 931 of record JBIODO010000458.1, on the reverse strand, counting down.
GTCCAACGCCGGCGCGCTCGGCATCATCACCGGGCTGACGCAGAAGACGCCCGAGGATCTGGCCAGGGAGATCCGCCGCTGCCGGGAAAGAACCGACAAGCCCTTCGGCGTCAACCTCACCTTCCTACCGGCGCTGAAGGCGCCCGACTATCCGGGCTACATCCGCGTCATCGTCGAGGGCGGCGTGAAGATCGTCGAGACCGCGGGCAACAACCCGCAGAAATGGCTGCCGGCGCTGAGGGAGCACGGCATCAAGGTGATCCACAAGTGCACCTCCGTGCGGCACTCGCTGAAGGCCGAGGCGATCGGCTGCGATGCGGTCAGCGTCGATGGCTTCGAGTGCGGTGGCCACCCCGGTGAGGACGACATCCCGAACTTCATCCTCCTGCCGCGGGCCGCCGAAGAGCTGAAGATTCCCTTCGTCGCCTCGGGCGGCATGGCCGATGGCCGCTCGCTGGTGGCGGCGCTGGCGCTCGGCGCCGACGGCATGAACATGGGCACGCGCTTCATCGCGACGAAGGAGGCGCCGGTCCACGACAACGTCAAGCAAGCCATCGTCGCCGCGAGCGAGCTCGACACGCGTTTGGTGATGCGCCCGCTGCGCAACACCGAGCGCGTGCTGCGCAATGCGGCGACCGACGCGCTGCTCGAGAAGGAGCGCCGGCTCGGTGCCGAGATCAAGTTCGAGGACATCATCCCCGAGGTCGCCGGCGTCTATCCGAAAATCATGATCGAAGGCGACATGGACGCCGGCGTCTGGTCGTGTGGCATGGTCGCCGGGCTGATTCGCGACGTGCCCACCTGCAAGCATCTGGTCGATCGCATCATGGCGTAGGCCGAAAGCCTGATCACCCGGCGACTGGCGGGATTCGTCGGGGTCGCGGCATTAGCGCGACCCCCGAATCCGTCGGCATGAACGGCGAGCGCCTTG
>JBIODO010000457.1:0-3271 GCA_044445225.1 Burkholderiales bacterium | reverse complement strand
GCGTCGTAGCCGCGGCGGCCCTTCGGGTCGATGAGGCTCTCGATGAATTCGTGCGCCTCGGCACGCCGCGCCGCGGCCACCATCTGCGCATCGGTGGCGTCGGGCCTGCCGTACAGGATGTTGTCGCGCACCGAGCGGTGCAGCAGCGAGTTGTCCTGCGTCACCATGCCCACCTGCTCGCGCAGACTCACCTGCGTCACCTGCGCGATGTCTTGGCCGTCGATCAGGATGCGGCCGCCGCTGAGGTCGTAGAAGCGCAGCAGCAGGTTGACGACGGTGGACTTGCCGGCACCCGAGCGCCCGACCAGCCCGATCTTCTCGCCGGGCCGGATGTGCAGATCGAGGTGCTCGATCACGGCGGGCGCGCTGCCATAGGCAAAGTGCACCTGCTCGAAGCGGATGTCGCCGCGCCGCACCGCGAGCGGCTGCGCATCCGGGCGATCGACCACCGCCTGCGGCCGCGAGAAGGTGTTCATGCCGTCCTGCACGGTGCCCACGTGCTCGAACAGCGTGGCCATCTCCCACATGATCCAGTGCGAAATGCCGTTCAAGCGCAGCGCCATCGCGGTGGCAGCCGCCATCGCGCCGACGCCCACGCGCCCTTGCATCCACAACCATAGCGTGACCCCGGCGGTACCGAGGATCAGCGCCATGCTGAGCACGTGGTTGACCACTTCGATGCCGGTGACCAGCCGAAACTGCGTGTAGGCCGTGCCCATGAACTCTTGCATCGCGCCGCGCGCAAACGCCGCCTCGCGCCGTGCGTGCGAAAACAGCTTGACGGTGGCGATGTTGGTGTAGGCGTCGGTGATGCGGCCGGTCATCAGCGAGCGCGCGTCGGCCTGGGCTTGAGCCACCCGGCCCAGGCGCGGCACGAACCAGCGCAGCGCAGCCACGTACAGCACCAGCCAGCCGAGAAACGGCACCAGCAGCAGCCAATCGAAGCCACCGGCCAGCAGCACCATGGTGACGAAGTAGATGACCACGAACACCAGGATGTCGCACACGATCATCACCGTGTCGCGCACCGCCAGCGCCGTTTGCATCACCTTGGTCGATATGCGGCCGGCGAACTCGTCCTGGTAGAACGCCATGCTCTGGTCGAGCATCAGGCGGTGGAAGTGCCAGCGCAACAGCATCGGAAAGTTCGACGCGATGGCCTGGTACTTCACCAGGCACCAGATCACGACGACGCCGATGCTGGCCACCAGCAGCCCAGCCAGCAGCAGCAGCGTGGATCCATGGTCAGCCCACAGTCGCTCGCGCTGCACATGGCCCAGCCAGTCGACAACGCGGCCGAGCACACCGAACAGGATGGCCTCGAACATGCCCACGGCGGCCACCAGCACGATGATCAATGCCACGTAGCCGCGCATGCCCTGCGTGCACGCCCAGACGAACGGCAGCAACCCGCGCGGCGGCCGTTCGGGTGCCTGCTCGGGATAAGGAGGAATCAACCGCTCGAAACGCGAAAACATGCTCGATGCGCACACCCGAAAGCCGCGAGCGTACCGGATTCAGCTTGGTTTCAGCCTGTGAATGGCGGGGCGACGCGCAGGCGACGGAGGTCCGCCACACGCGGAAACAAAGCCGTGCCCTGGGGCTGGAATCACATCGACACGATCAGCGTACGCGCATCGACCCCACGCGATGCGCATGCGTCACGCAGCCAGCGCGATGCGGTCCGACGACCAAGGAGGTTCGCATGGACATCACGCGCAAGCGCTTCATCGAAACGATGGCTTCCGGCAGCGCGGTGCTGCTGTTTACCAGCTGCGGCGGCGGCAGCAGCTACAACGGCGGCACGCCGGCACCTGCGCCTGCGCCAAACGGCACCAGTTGCAGCCCGGCGGTGATTTCCGACAACCACGGCCACGTGCTGGTGATCGCCAAGAGCGACCTCGATTCGACCAGCGCGATGACCTATGACATCCACGGCACCGCGGACCATACGCACAACGTAACCTTCAGCGCGGCGCAGCTCGCGCAATTGAAGGCCGGCATGACGGTGTCTGTCAGCTCAACGGTCACCCTGAGTCACGACCATACCGTCACGGTCACCTGCATGTAGCCGTCGCGGCGCCTGCATCCCTGGCCGCCGGCCGTGGCAGGCCGCGCAGCGTGTCACTGCTGCGCGGCGACGTACTTGTTACCGGCCGCCTTGTAGCGCTCGATCGCCTTCTTCAGATCGGTGTATTCCTCGCAGCCAAAGGTGCAGGACTTGTCGAGCACGGCCAGGCGCTTCTCAGCGGTATCCAGGTCACCCTTGATCAGGTAGAGCACGCCGGAATACTCCAACGCGCCGCGATGGTTGGGGTTGATGCGCAGCGCCTCGTTGTAGTAGCGCTCTGCGCCCTCGAGGTCGGGAGTCTTGGCCCTGCGCAGGCTGTAGCCCATCAGATTGTTCCAGTCCGCGCTGGCCGGGTCGTTGACGCGCTTGAGTTCGTCGATCGCTTCAGCCCACTTCTTGTCCTTGATGAGGCTGCGTGCCTGCGACAGCTTGTCGGGTGCGGCGGCGGGTGTCGGCGTGTCGGCGGCAAAGCCGGTGTGCTGCAGCGCCAACGCGAGCGCGGCGGCGAAGACGAAGCGAACGAGCGGTAGTTTCATGCTGGCCTCTTGCTTGGATGGTTTGGGGTTGTCGGATCGGCAGTGCATGGTGCCGGTGGCGGATCGCAGCCCATGTACGGAGCGGCGATGCCGGCGGACGCATCGCCCCGCGACGATCCACCCTGCCCGGGGTCGCGCATCACCACAGCTTCACGCAATGCCCGCTGGCGACGAACGGGCCAGCGGGCGTGCGAGCGTCGCCGCCGGCGGGCTCGATGGTCAGGCCCAGGCGCGCCACGCTGAAGAAAAGCTTCTCCGCACTGGCGGGCAATCCGAGGGTCGCCGAGCCCTTGGCCGGCACCTCGCCCACCAGGAAGGGCGCCCCATCGCGCGGCAGCGCCCACAGCCGCGCCACCTGGCCGGCGGGCACGTCGATCGGCTGCAGCAGCTTCACGGTGATCGTGCGGCCGTGGCGGCGCGAACTCGCCAGCAACGTGGCCTGTCCAGCGTCGCTCACCAGCAGCCCCACGTAGCTTTGCGGCAGCGCCTCGCCGCGCGTTTCGAGGTCCAGCCACTGCGGCTGCAGTCGCAGCGCCACCGCGGCCATCAGCACGCCGGCCAACACGCCACCGAGCACGCGCGGCGCCAGCAGGCCCTGCAGGCGCTGCCAGAGACCCGCGTGCTGCGGCGTCGCGAACAGGCGCTGCTGCAGACCCAGCCACAG
>JBIODO010000456.1:0-3289 GCA_044445225.1 Burkholderiales bacterium | reverse complement strand
TCGAAGAACGGCAGCACGCCGCGCCAGGGCTCGTCGCGGTAAATCGGGATGCCCCGGTCGTCGCAGATCACGAACATCGCCCACAGGTAGGCCGAGTAGTAGCGCGCGGCCCCCTCCTCCAGGTCGCCGGCGGCCACCAGTCGCAGCCCCTCGACGAGAAGCGCGAGCCGGTCCTCGTCGGGATCGCAAAGGCTTTGCTGGGCCAGGCTGATCTCGCTGGAGTCCACACTCGGGCCCCACTGCAGCTGCGTTTCGTCTGCGCAATCGACGAATCGGGTTGCGGCTGCAATGTGCTGTGCCCACCGCCGCCGGGAGAATCGGTGGTCAGCGTGATGCACGAGATCATCGAAGCCAATGACGTGTTCGCCGAGCTTCGCCTCGGCAGCGCGCTCCACGCGCGCCTGAACCTGGCGCCGGTGGAGCTCGACACTGCCGGCAAGCCCGTGCAGGTCTGGGAAGAGGCCAACTACTCGTCGTGCCACCTGCCCGACCTGATCGCGCATTACTACGAATACCTCGAAAGTGCGAACAAGCCCAAGGCGGCACCGGCCGCCGATGCAGGCGATCGCCCGCCGGGGCGGCCCGCTGTTCGATCCTCCGAGGCGACGGCGTGACAATCACCCTGCGCGAGTTGACGACGTCACCGTCGGACCGCGCGCGGCTGCGCGCCTTCTATGCCGAGGTCTACGAACGCGAGTTCCCGGATTCGGATGAGCGCGAGTCGCTGCAGAACATCACCCGCTATCTCGAGTTGAAAGCCGAGGGCTGGTACGGGCGCAACAACTACCACGTGGTGGTGGCCTACCGCGGCGAGTCGGCCGTCGGCGGTTGCATCCTCGACTACCTCGACGAGCCCAACGCCGGCGTGATCGAATTTGTCTTCGCAGCGGCGTCGGTGCGCGGTGAAGGAGTCGGTCGGCGCTTGGTGGCCGAGGCGCAGCGGCTGGCTGCGCAAGACGCGCAACGCCATGGTCGGGCGTTGCAGTGGATCGCTGCCGAGATGAACGATCCCTTCATCGCATCGTCGGTGCGCGACAACATGGACCCGTTTCTGCGGGCACGCATCTGGGACCGCTGGGGTTTCGGCGTGCTCGACTGTCCGTACGTGCAGCCCGCGCTGTCGGCCGAGCAGCAACCCGTCGATGGGTTGGTGTTGATCGCCAAGTGCTTCGATCCCGCCTGGCGCACCGACGTGCCGACGCCGCGGGTCGAGGCCCTGGTCGCCGCCTACATGCAATGGGCCATGCGCATCGAGGCGCCGACCGGCAATCCGCAGTTCCGCGCATTGGCCGGCTGGCTGCAGGGCCGCTCGGCCGTGCGCTGGCTGGCGCTGCGGCGGTACATCGGCGAGTTTGATGCCGGCTCGCAGGACGCCGCCGCGTTCGATGTGGTCGAGCTGCGTCGCGCCGACCAGCCGCAGTTCGAACCGGCGATCGACGTGTATCGCCGCGCATTCGACTCGCCGGTCACAGCGATCGAAGGGGCATCGTTCGTGCGCGGCTTGCGCCGCTATGCCGACACCGACTATCGCTACCACCTCTGGGCCCTGAGCAAGGGCCAGACGGGCCCCGTGTCCGGCATGGCTTCGTTCTTCGGCTTCCGTGGCATGGGATTCGGCGGCTACGTGGTGCTCGAGCGCGCGTTGTGCGGGGTGGGTGCGTTGCGGCCGCTGCTGGCCCGTATGGAACAGCAACTTGTCGTCGATGCGCTCGATATTCAAGGCTGGCTGATCGAATGCGAGACCAGCCAGACCGCCAGCGTCTTTGCGCGATGCGGTTTTCACGCGCTCGCCGTGCCCTATGTGCAGCCGGTGTTGCCGGGCGCGGCCCGTGCCGATTCGCTCGCGCTGATCCTCATGTACCGCCCGCTCGGCCGCGTGTACGCGCCGCCTCGGCTGGCCAGCGAGCGGCTGCTGCTGGGTCTGCACGAGGTGCTGCGTTGGGTCTACCGAATCGAGCAACCGGACTCGCACTCCACCATGCGGGCCGTGGCTGCTTCGCTGCGCGACAGCATCACAGTGCCGCTGGCCTGATGCTGGCGGGCGCTGCCCGCGGCAAACCGGGCGACACGACTAGCGCGCGGCGCGAAGCCGCGCCTTGTGATGCGTCGCGCAGACAGACTCCGGTCCCGCTCGTAAAGTTGCGTTTCGCTGAGCCCGTGCGCTTTCGGCTCGCGCCAACATCGGCGCCGGAATGCCGGTCAACGGTTCGTCGTAAACCGGCGATTTCACGAAGCACGAGAGGTGGACATGACCTTTCAACCGTGCGCACACGGCGCCGTTGCCCGTTCGCGTCTGCTCGTTTCCGGGGTCGTCGCCGCAGGCCTTTGGTTGAGCGGCTGCGGAGGCGGCGAGTCGGCGCCTCCGTCGGGCTCGCTGACCTTCGCCGGCGCCCTGCAGGGTGTCACGCCGTTCATCTACAACGTGCAGCTGTTCGGGCAGAGGGTGCGCGACGTGGCGAGCGTGCGCTACACGATCGCGCCCAGGCCCGGCGCCGCCTCCAGGCCGGTGAGCGTGAGCTACGCAGTCGACGCGCTCAGCCGGCGCGGCTATGCCAATTCCAGCGCGGGCCTGCTGACGCTGCCCGTGTTCGGCCTGTATGCGGGTTATGCCAACCAGGTGTCGATCGAGCTGAAGTTTGTCGACACCAGCACGCAGCCCTTGACGATCGAGCTCGACACCGCACCGTATGTCGACCCGAACGGCATCTACGATCGCCCTCAAGTCTTGAAGGCCCGTGCGCCGGGCGACGCGTTGGGCTTCGACTACTTCGCGCTGAAGAACATGTTGGGCGGGCCGGTCGTGATCGACACCGACGGCGCGCTGCGCTGGGTCGGGCCGGCCATCGGCAACAGCACTTCCACCGTCTTCAGCGCCAACGGCTTCGAGATCGGATCTCCCGATTCCGCCGCACTGGCCAGGGTCGAGCTCGACGGCACGGTCTCACAGACCGCGCTGGACGAAACCGACTACGTGGATTTCCACCACAACGTCGATGCCGGCAAGGCCGGCCTGCTGGTCGAAGTGGACAGCGTCGTCAACGGGGTCCACCAGACAGAAAGCACGTTGGCCGAAGTGACCTTGGGCGGTGCCACGCTTCGCGAGTGGGACATGGCCGCCATCTTGAGCGACTACATGCGCAGCCGCGGTGACGACCCCAGCGCGTTCGTGCGGCCCGGTGTCGACTGGTTTCACATGAACACCGCCACCTACGATCCCAGCGACGACACCGTGATCGTGTCGAGCCGCGAGAACTTCCTGGTCAAGCTCGACTACAAGAGCGGCAACATC
>JBIODO010000455.1:0-3291 GCA_044445225.1 Burkholderiales bacterium | reverse complement strand
GCGGCCATCAACGATCGTGCCTCGTCGCTGGGCCGCGCTGGCAGCTTGCGGTACTGCGAGCCGTCGCTCTTGCGAGTGAGCAGTTGGTCGTTGATCAGTTCGCGGCGCAGCGTGACGTGGTCGCCCCAGGTGTGCCAGGCCTTCAACACGGCATTCACTTCGCGCTCAGTGTAGATGCGGCGCGATTCGAACTGCATCCACATCACCCACAGCGCGAGCCGCTGCACCGAGTGCTTGTGCGGCCAGCGGCTCATGCGGCCCCAGCGGTCGAACGAGCCCAGCGCTTTGGTCGCCGCTGCGCTCAGCGGCGGGGCTTGAGGTGGGTCCAGGTCCGCCGCGGGCGCTCGTTTCAGCTGCGCCTGCAGCACCTGCAGGTTGCGGTGGCCCGCCGCCCGCGCAATGTGGTTGAGCAGGGTCTGATGCCCCGGCAGTTCGGGGTGCTCGGCCAGATATTCGGCCAGCGTGCGGCGCAGCTGGCGTGCGAAGGCCGACAGGTCGGGCACGTTCAATGAGATGACGGATCGGGTCATTGAAATCTCCACGCAATGCACACGGCACTCAAGCCCGATCGGGCTGGCGGGGGTTGCCGACTTGCCGCGACGTGGCGCGTGCTTGGTTTCGACTTCGGGTGACCGGGCGTCGAAAGGCAGGTTCAGCTCGCGAACGCATCGCGCGGCAACGCCTGGGTGAACTGCCGACCGGCGCGCAGTGTAGCGCGCGGCGCGCGCTGCGGCGCGAGTGCGCTCAGACGACCCAGCGGGTGGCCCACGAGCGCGTGGCCGCGGTCAGCCACTCCGATACCGACAGCGCCTCGATGCGCGGCAGATCCAGCACCCGCGCGGCCCGCTGCAATGCGGCCACCGGATCGCTGACGTCCAGCGGTACCGCGCCGTTTTGCTTGGACAGCTTGTGGCCGTCGATGCCCATCACCAGCGGCGTGTGCAGGTACTGCGGCTCAGACAGGCCCATCAGGCGCTGCAGGTGGATCTGCCGCGCCGTGTTGTCAGCCAGGTCTTCGCCGCGCACGATGTGCGTGATGCCCTGGTGCGCGTCGTCCACCACCACCGCCAGTTGGTAGGCGAACACGCCGTCGGCGCGCTTGACGATGAAGTCGCCCACCTCGCGCGTCAGGTTCTGGCGCTGGCGGCCAAGCCGGCGATCGACCCAGCGGATCGTGATGTCCTCGCCGCCGAGCGTGGTCAACACGCGCATGGCGCGCGCTGGCTTGCCGCGCAGCCCGCCGCGGCAGGTGCCGGGATACACCCGCTCCTCGTCGGGTTCCTGCAGAAAGCCCAGCGTGATCAGCACCTGCTCGACTTCGCGCCGGCTGCAGCCGCACGGATAAACCTGCCCGGCGTCGGCGAGCTGCAGCAGCGCTTCTTCATAAGCCGCGATGCGCCTGGACTGCACCAGCGGCTCCTCGTCGCCGACCAGGCCGCAGATCGCCAGCTGCCCGAGGATGATCTGGTCGGCACCTTCTTCATTGCGCGGCGTGTCGACGTCCTCGATGCGCACCAGCCAACGCCCGCCATTCGCGCGCGCGTCGAGCCAGCTGGCGAGCGCCGCGACCAGCGAGCCCTCGTGCAGCGGGCCCGACGGGGTGGGTGCGAAGCGGCCGGTGTAGTTGGCCATGTCAGTCCACGTCGGCCATCGTGTTGCGATGGCGCTCCAGCAAGGCCTGGCGCGTGGCGCCGCTGTCGAGCTGGCGCAACCACCACTGCAGGGCCAGGCCCTGCGGTGCCTTGTGTGGCTGCCCCACGGCGTCGGCGCGCCATGCATAGCTCATGCGCGCCAGCGGATCGCCACGCTGCACGCGCTTGACCACCAGCACGCCGTTGCGGATGTGCGTGCGCGCCAGCGGCTCGGGAATAAAGCCGCAGCCCAGGCAGCGCGCCTGCGCCTCGATCTTGGCCTGCATCGACGTCACGGTGAGCACGTCCTGCCCGCCCAGCAGATTGTGCGTGGCCGGGGCCAGGCGCTGCGCCGAGTCGGCCACCGCGACTGCGCGGTGGCGCTGGATCTCGTCGTCGGCCAACGGCTCGGGCCGCGCGGCCAGCGGGTGATGCGGTGCCACCGCGAAGACGAATGGCACCTCGCCCAGCGGCCGCAGCTCGATGCCCACATGGTTCCCGGTGTCGCCGGTGAGGCCGACGGCCAGATCGGCATGCCCGGTGACCAGGGCCTCCCACACGCCGGTGAGCACCTCGGTGCGCAAGCGCAGCTGCGTGCTGGTGCCGGTGCCGCGTTCGGCGTAGAAACTCTCGACCAACTCGAACAGCGTCAGGCGCGAGACCACACCGTCGGCGGCGATCGTCAGGCTGGCCTCCCAGCCGGTGGCCACGCGCTGCACGCGATTGGCCAGCGCATCGACTTCGCCGAGCACGCGCCGGCCATGCTCGAGCAACTCCTCACCGGCGGCGGTGAGCTTGGCCTGGCGCGAGCTGCGGTCGAACAGCAGCACGTCGAGCGCGTCTTCGAGCTGGCGCACGCTGTAGGTGAGCGCCGACGGCACCTTGCCGAGTTCGCGCGCCGCTGCGGCAAAGCTGCCGCTGCGCGCGATGGCATCGACCATGCCCAGTGCCTCAGGCGTCAGCGCGTTGCGGCGTGCGTTGTTCATGACAGCGCCAGCTGCCGCGGCGCGAGCGATTCGACTGCGGTGGCCGTCACGCCGTGCGGCGATGGCCTGACCATCCCGTCGATTCGACGATCCCGACGAACGCTGTGTGGTTGGAAAGCGCGGGTCGACTGAGGGTCACACATTCGGGTGTTCATCATATTTGAATGACGGCTGCGAACGGCACTCGCAACGCCACTGGTAACCACTTCTACAGTTGCGGCATCCGACTCGGGGGTCTTTCGATGATCACGTTGCGCAAGGCGGCCGACCGCGGTCTCGCCGACCACGGCTGGCTGAAGAGCCGACACAGCTTTTCGTTTGCCGACTACCACGACCCGGCCCACATGGGGTTCGGCAACCTGCGCGTCATCAATGAAGACCGCATCGCGCCGGGCACCGGCTTCGGCACCCATGGCCACCGCGACATGGAGATCCTCAGCTACGTGCTCGAGGGCGCGCTGGCACACCGCGACAGCATGGGCACCGGGGCCACCGTCGTGCCGGGCGAGCTGCAGCGCATGAGCGCCGGAACGGGCGTGAGGCACAGCGAGTTCAACGCCGCGCCCGACGCGAGCACGCATTTCCTGCAGATCTGGATCCTGCCGTCGCAGCAGGGCATCGACCCGGGCTACGAGCAAAAGGCGTTCGCCGACGCCGACAAACGCGGCCGCCTG
>JBIODO010000454.1:0-3292 GCA_044445225.1 Burkholderiales bacterium | reverse complement strand
GCGCCGCGGCGAGGCCGCCAGCACATGGTTCAACGGCGTGTTCGACACCAGGCCGCCGTCCCAGTAGAACTCGCCGTCGACCTCGACCGCCGGAAATCCCGGCGGCAACGCCGCAGACGCCATGAAGTGCTCGGCGCGCATCGCCTTGCGCGCCGACCCGCTGGTGTTGTCGAAGTACGCGAAATTGCCGCTGCGCACGTTGACCGCGCCCACCGACACGCGCGTTGGGCCTGCATTGATGCGATCGAAATCGACGAAACGCTCCAGCGTGCTCCTCAGCTGCGTGGTGTCGTAGAAGCTCGCCTGCGTGACGCCTTGCTTGCCGCCCAGCCACGGCGCCAGCCCGCGCGGCGCAAAGAACTGGCTCTGGCCCTCGACGATGGCGCGCCATGCCGCGAACGCGCTGAACACCTTGCGCGCCTCGGGGCCCGCGTTGTCGACCAGATGCTGCGTCATCTCCAACGGCGGCACGAAAGTGGCCGGCCGGCAGATCGTCTCCCAGAACTCGCGCAGCCTCGCCACCCGCGTCTCGACCGGATTGCCGGCGATCAACGCCGTGTTCAACGCGCCGATCGAGATGCCGGCAATCCAGTTGGGTGCGATGCCGGCGTCAGCGAGCCCTTCGACCACGCCCGCCTGGTACGAACCGAGCGCGCCGCCGCCTTGCAGCACCAGCGCCACCGTCTTGAAATCGAGTTTTCTCATGGCTGGCCGCCTTTTGTGTGTTCACCTGCACGCGCCACGAGCCGGCTCGCTCAGCCGAGGTCCAGGCCCGCGCTCAGGCGCCCGTCGGCGCTCGGCACGCCGCCGCGATAGCCGGGCACGACGTTGCCGTAGCGCTGCGCGAACACCGGCGGCAGCGGCCGCGCGGCGGCAGGCGCCAGCCACAGCCGCAGCAGGTGGCGCCGCCGCTGCGGCTCTGGCCAATCGTCGAACGCCGTGCGGTCGTGCAGCAGGGTGTGGTTGTGCACGAATTGCATGTCGCCGGGCTGCAGCTCCATCGTGAAATGCAGCGCCGGGTCGTTGGCCAGTGCATCGAGCAGGTCGAGTGCCGCGAGCTGCTGCGTGGTGAGCCGCGGCGCGTCGGCGAAGCGCTGCGCGGAGTCGATGTACTGGCGTTGATAGATTGCCGACAGCCGCCCGGCAAACCAGTTGAACACCGGAATCTCGAAGTATGGCCGGGCGCCGGGCGGCACTTCACCGCGGCGATCGGTGGCCAGTGGCTCGAACAGGCACGCGGCCAGCTCGGGCCGGCGCGCGCGCATCTCGTTGTACAGCGTGGTCGACGACACCAGCGCCGAGGCACCGCCGCTGCGCGCAGGGTGCAGGCACAGCAGCCCCACCACGTCGGCCGAGTCGGTGTGAAAGGTCTGGCGCTCGCGGGTCTGGTAGATGCGCACGTGGGGGTCGGCGGACGACAGGCCCTGGTCGCGCACGTGGCCCAGCAGATGGCCCTGCGCGTTTTGCGACAGCGCACGGCCCAGGTGCGCGCCCAGGCCGTAGAACGCCGCCGCACTCTGCCGGCGGCCCCAGGAGGCCAGCGGCAGTCCGCGCCACAGCACGAAGCCGCGGCCCTCCAGCAATTCGCGCTGCACGCGCGCCACGCGCGGTGCCAGCGTAGGCAGCACGAAGCGCTCGCGCGACAGCTCGCTCCAGTTGGCGCGCTCGGAGATCCACGGTGTGCTGGCGGTGGCCAGCTCGTCGAGCTCGCGGGCCGACAGCGTCTCGATCCAGTCGTCGCGGGCGGCCATCGCGGGGCCGTGCCAGGCGCTGGGGCCATCGATGCGCGCGGGCAGTCCGGCCGGGAAGGGATCCTGGGGGGTCATCGCGTGATTGTCGCCGCGCCGCCGCTGCCAGGACGTGGTCGCGCCTATCATGCGAGCCCCGAGGCACGGCTTCAGCGATCGCGCCTCACCCACGGCAGGAGCACACCATGGCCAAGAAGAAAGCGGATTCCGGCGTCTATCGGGTCACCGAGATCATCGGCACCAGCCCGGTGTCGTGGGAGGCCGCGGCGAAGAATGCAGTCGAGACGGCGGCCAAGTCGCTGCGCGATCTGCGCATCGCCGAGGTCGGCAAGCTCGATCTGAAAGTCGAAGGGGGCAAGGTCGTTGCCTACCGCGCCCGCGTCTCCCTGTCGTTCAAGTACGACGCTTGAGCGGGACGTAAGCCGGCACCTGCAACCGCAGGTGGAGCGCCACGCTCGCGCCGCACGCGTTCATGCCATCGGTCACGCCGCGCCGCAGTACGGCGGCGGGGGGCTGTCTGCGCCCTTCAGTCGGCACGCTAGGCTGCCGAAGTGTCAGAAGTGCGCTCGAACGACTTGCCCGTGGCCCTGCTCGACCCACCATTGCCGGCCGAGGCGCCGGCGCGCGCGGAACAACTCTATGCGGTGCTGAGCGCCACCAACGAAGCGATCCTGCGCGCCACCTCGGCGCCTGAGTTGTATCAGCGGGTCTGCGAGGCCGCCACCCGCAGCGGATTGATCAGCATCGCCGGCGTGATGCTGCCGATCGACGGCGAGCCGGGCCTGTTGCGTGCCGTCGCGCGAAGCGGCGCCAACGCCGGGATCGCGGTGGCCGACCCGCGGATCTCGGTGGACGTGTCGCAGCCCGAGGGCCGCGGCCTGGCAGGCACTGCGTTCCAGCGCCGGCAGCCGTGCGTCAGCCAAGACCTGATCAATGACCCGCGCGCGGCACCGTGGCGCGCGGTGCAGGCCGCCGCCGGTGTGCGCTCGGGCGCCGCCGTGCCGCTGGTGCGCGGCGGCATGTCGGTCGCGGTGCTGCTGTTCTTCTCGCCGCTGTGCGGCGCGTTCGACGCGGCCACCGTGCGTTTGCTCGAGCGCCTCGCCGAGAACATCTGTTTCGCGCTGTCCAACTTCGATCGCGAGGCCGAGCGCACGCGCCTGAGCGAGACGCTGCAGCGCTTCCGTGCGGCCATCGACCTGTCGGGCGACACGGTGTATCTCACCGACGCCCAGACGATGCGCTTCATCGACGTCAACGAGACCGCCTCCACCCGCCTGGGCTACACGCGCGCCGAATTGCTGACGATGGGCCCCAAGGACCTCACGACCAAGTCGTTCGATGAGGTCAAGGCGATGTTCGATCGCGTGATCGCCTGTGCACCTGAGGCCATCGTCACCGAGCAGGTGGCCCAGTCACGCAACGGCAGCCACTGGATCAGCGAAGTGTCGCGACGCGCGGTGCGCGCCGGCGACCGCTGGATGATCGTGACGATCTCGCGCGACATCACCGAGCGGCGGCGCCAGGAACAGTTGCAGGCGCTGCAG
>JBIODO010000453.1:0-3293 GCA_044445225.1 Burkholderiales bacterium | reverse complement strand
CCAGCGCCGCTTGGCGAGAAAGCCGTCGACACGCGCGTCGAGCGTGACCGTGGCCTGCTCGACACTCCAGCGGTCGTGCACCGCGCGCGTGGCAACCAGCTGCATCTCCTGCGCGATGCGCTCCCACTCGGGCACCGCCGGGGAGGGTTTCGCACGCTCGAGCTGGGTGGCGAAGGCACGCGCGCGCGCGTCGCCGGCCAGCGGCGCGCGAGACCAGGCACTGCGCCGCGGGGGCATGTCGCCGGTCAGCGCGTGAAAACGCAGCTGCACCTCGGGCCGGCTCAGATACGACAACAAGCGCATCGCGTCGGGTCGCCGCCGCGAGCGGCGGAACATCACCAGACTGGAGCCACCTGCGGTCGACGCGCCGGGGCCGCTCGGCCCGGGCAGCGCAGCCGTGGCCCAGCTGTCGCGCACGGCGGCGGGCAGGCGACGATCGAGCTCGCCGATGTTCCAGGGGCCGGAGATGAAGGCGGCGAAGGTGCCGCGGCCGAACTCCTGCCACAGATTGGCGATCTCGCCACCGCTCACCGACGGCGCCTGACCGCTCGCGAAGCGCTCCATGTAGAAGCCCAGTGCGCGGCGAAAACCGGCGCTGCGGAAGTTGCCGAAGCGCCCGCCCTCGCGCAGCAGCGGATCATCCTGCTGCAGCGCGAAGGCCAGCAGCGGCTCGAACTCGGCGACCGGCAGCAACAGCGGGTGCGGCGTGCCGGCGCGCTGCAGCGCCTCGAGCGCACGCGCGAAGCCGGCCCAGGTGTCTGGCATCTCTTGCACGCCGGCTCGTGAAAACAGGTCGCGCCGGTAAAACAGCAATCGCGTGTCGACGTACCAGGGCAGGCCGAACAGCGTGCCGTCGACTTCGTTGGTGCGCCAGATGCCTTCGAAGTAGTCCGGCGCGGCAATGCTGCGATCGGCATCGACCCAGGGCTTGAGCGCCTCCAGCGCGCCCAGCGCCGCGAGCTCGGCGATCCAAGTATTGCCCAGTTGCGCGACGTCGGGCGTGGCGTCGCCGGCGAAGGCGGTGAGCAGCTTCTCGTGCGCCGCGGTCCACGGCAGCTGCTCGACGCGCACCGTGAGCCCGGGGTGTTCGCGCTCGAACTCGGTGATCAGCTCGCCGACCACCTCGCCCTCGCGGCCCATGGCCCAGAAGCGCAGCGGGCGATCGCCTGAACGCGTGCAGCCGGCGAGAGCCAGCGTGCACGCGCCCGCGGCGACTCGCAGCACCGCGCGGCGGTCAGTCATCAGTTGCCCCGCTGCGGTTCGCGCGACATCCCTCGCATGACCCACCGCAACCAAGCGGACGCCGCGGATCCGGCTTGGCCGGTCTGCTGGCGGCGCCCCTCGTGGAGGCGGGCGGCCGCCAGGCCGCATCGGGGGTGGTCCACTAGTCCTCCTCGAGCCAACCACCGCTGAAGCCCGCGCGCAGCAGACCGCGGCGCAACTGCACGCACTTGGTCATCGTCTGCCACACCGAGCCGTTGGTGAAGTTGGCGATCATCGCCAGGATCGGCCCCTGGTCGATGCCGAGGTAATCGGTGTCGACCCAGCCGAAACCGGGCACGACCTTGCCATACGACAGATGAACGGTCTCGAAGTGAAAGCTCGGGTTGAAGGCGTCGACGAAACCATACTTGCCGTAGATGTGGGTGCCGTAGCGCCGCACCATCGTGATGATCGCGGGAATGGCGATGTCCGGCGCGAACGCGATCGACGATGCGGCTGCAGTCGGCGCGATCGTGCCGTCGTCCACCGACACGACGTTGCCACCGCCCGCGCCGCGCGCTGCATAGGCGTAGAAGCGCCGCGGCTCCCCTCTGTACGGCGCGATCATGTTGGCCGGGCCGTCGCAAGCCGTGAGGCCCCAGACGTCGGCATCGTAGCCTCGCCAACCCTTCGGGTTGAGCATCGAATAGGCCCGCTGCGCATATGCGGCACGGCGGCTGTTCTCCGCGTAGTCGAGGTTGTGGCGGCGCGAGAAGGCATCGCGCAGCTCGCGAAAATCAACCCAGATGTTGGAGTACTGGTGGCCGAACAACGGCGGAAAGTTCAACCCTTGCTGCCCGTGGAAGGTCGACCAGTTGAGGTGAAAGTCCTTGGTCCACGCGGTCCAGGCGCTGGCGTCGAGCGGCCGGGTCGGATGACCCAAAGCGAGCAGGTAGACGATCGCCGCCTCGTTGTAGCCGCGCCAGTCGTAGGGGATGAAACCCTTCTCGGGAGTCCAGCCCAGCGCGATGGCGGGCGGGCGGGTCTGGGCCCAGCGCCAGTCCACGCGCGTGGTCAGCTCGTTGACGAGGCGACGGATCTGCGCCTCGTCGGCATGCTCGCTGTCGAAGAAGGCCTGCGCGTGCAGCGCGCCGCACAGCAGCAGCGTGGTGTCGACGGTGGACAGCTCGCAGTCGCCGGCACGCAGGCCGGTGTCCATCTCGAGGAAGTGATAGAAGAATCCCTTGAAGCCTGCCACGCCCTTGCCCGGCCCTTGCGGCAATTCACGCAGAAAGCGCAACGTGATCAGCGTGCGCGCGCGCGCCTCGTCGCGCGTGACGTATTCGCGTTCGACGCCGATGCAGTAGGCGGTCAACGCGAAGCCGATGGCCGCGATGCTGCTCGGGCTCGACCGCGGCCAGCGGTCGGGCGCGAGACCGTTCTTCGGATTGGTGGTCTCCCAGAAGAAACGAAACGTGCGATGCGCGAGGTCCTCGACGATGTTGATGGGGACTGGATCGAGCGCCTCGTCGCTGTCGGTGAGACGACTCATGACGTCGCAGCCCGCAGCGCTGAAAGCGCCCACCGCGCTGCCTGCCCGCAGCAGGCGCCGGCGAGTGAGCGGCCGGTCGCGCGACGCGAGCGGACCCTGCTCCTCGAGCGGGGTCGCGGCAGATGCTCGGCGCGGCGAAGTCATCGATCAGTTGCTTGTGCGCCGGGCGCCGGCAATCACATCGGCGTAGTAGCGCGCGCTGGCCTTGGGCGTGCGCGTCTGGCTCTCGAAGTTCACGTGCACGAGGCCGAAGCGCTTGCTGTAGCCGAGCGACCATTCCAGGTTGTCCAGCAACGACCAGGCGAAATAGCCTCGCAGGTCCACGCCCGCATGGACCGCGGCAGCCGCAGCAGCGAGGTGCTTGCGCAGATAGTCCACACGCAGCGGGTCGTCGATACGCCCGCCCTCGGCCACCGGGGGGTCGAAGAAGGCGGCGCCGTTCTCGGTGATGTACTGGGGGATGTCGCCGTAGCGCTGCCTGACCCACAGCAGCGTGTCGGTCAGGCCTTGTGGAAACACCTCCCAGCTGGTCTCGGTG
>JBIODO010000452.1:0-3349 GCA_044445225.1 Burkholderiales bacterium | reverse complement strand
ACGAAGTCGACTTCGCGGTCGTCCTTCGGGCCTTCGTTGAACGCGGTGAAGCCCGATCGTGCCTCGGTCACCATGTTCAGCGCCAGCCAGGCGCGCGCGTCTTCCTTGTTGCGATTCCAGGCCTCGAGCTTGGGCTTGCGCAACTCCTCGATCGTCTTCGTTGTGCAGTCGGGGAAGGTGAGCAGGATCTTGGCGCACAGCTCCTCGATCTTGGCGTCGAGCATCGACAGGTCGACGGTGCCGCGCTTCATCAGCGCCTTGCCTTCTTCGAGAGCCGCCCCCGTCTTGGGCTTGCCAAAGGCGATGCGGCCGTACTCGTCGTACAGGCGCTGGGTTTCGACCAACGGGTTGGCGACGAACTTGCCGTCGACCTTGAGCGCGGGCACGATGTCGGTGAGGATGCCCATCTGGTACGCCTCGTGTGCCGAGAACGGCTCGCACAGCACGCAGGCGGCCATCGCGCGCTCGGCGCCCACGGCCACCGGCAGGAAGTCGGTGGCGCCGCCGATCGGCGCCGAACCGTGCTTCGGGCCGGCCTGGCCGTAGCGCGCCAGGTCCGACGAGACCGAGAAGTCGCAGGCCATGCCGATCTCCTGCCCGCCGCCGATGCGCATGCCGTTGACGCGGCAGATCACCGGCTTGTCGCAGGCCAGGATCGCGCTCACCATGTCGTTGAACAGCCGCATGTACTGCCGGTACTCCTGCGGATGGCCGGCGTAGTACTCGGCGTACTCCTTGGTGTTGCCGCCGGTGCAGAAGGCCTTGTCGCCGACACCGGTGAAGACCACGCTGCTGACGTCGCGCGCGTTGCTGGCCGCGCGCATGGCCAGGATCACGCCCTTCACCATGTCGGTGGTGTAGCTGTTGTACTGGCCCGGGTTGTCGAGCCAGATCCAGGCGTTGTACAGGCCCGCGACCACGCTGCCGTCGGGCTTGCGCGCGGGGCGCTTCTCGTAGCGCACGCCGGGCTTGCTGATGTCACCCACCAGGTCGTGATTCTTGAACTCGCGCAACGGAGCCAGGGTCTCGGGGGCGTTCATCGCAGGGTCCTTTCGGCAGTGAAGAGGTAATGTGGTACCGTAATACCGGTTTAGGGTCGATGGCGCGTAGTGTTTGGCTTGCTGAACGCGAATTCCTTGATCCGCATCAAGACCCGCGACGGCTCCAGCCGTTTCACTTCAACTGTCGGCGCGACGAGTTCGTCGCGTCAGGCATCACGTGAGGAGGTTCCACTCCATGGCGTTGCACACATCCGACGCGCAAGCGCCGGCTCCACCCGGGGCCCATGGCAGCCTGTCAATCGCCATCGCCGGCAGCGGCGGCAGCGGTGTCATGACCGCGGGCACGCTGTTGCTCGATGCCGCGGCACGCGCCGGCCTGTACGGCCTGATGGTGCGCACCAGCGGGCCGCAGATCCGTGGCGGCGAGGCGGCGGCGCTGGTGCGCTTGTCGACGCGGCCGGTGCAATCGCTGGACGACAGCTTCGACCTGCTGCTGGCGATCGACTGGCAGAACGTCAATCGTTTTGCCGACGAGATTCCGCTCACCAATGAGAGCCTGCTGATCGGTGACGCCGACGAGGGTGAGGTACCCGAGGTCTTCAAGGCCACCGGCGCGCGCGTGGTCACGTTGCCGCTGAAGAAGACCGCCAAGTCGCACGCCGGCAGCTGGATCAACATGCTCGCGCTCGGGCTGACCGGTGCATGGAGCGGCGTGCCATCGCAGGCCCTCGAGGCGGCGCTGCGAGCTTCGTGGAAGCGCGGCGCCGATGCGCTGAACGCCAACCTCGCGGCACTGCGCGCGGGTGTGGCTGCCGCCGCCACGCTGGAGCACCCGGCGCCGCTGGCCATGCGCGCCGCGGCGCCCGCCGGCCGCTGGCAGATCAGCGGCAACGAAGCCGCGGGTTACGGTGCCATCCGCGGCGGCGTGCGCTTCGTCGCCGCCTATCCGATCACGCCGGCCACCGAGATGCTCGAGTGGATGGCGCCCGCGCTCACCAAGGTGGGCGGCTCGCTGTTGCAGGCCGAAGACGAGCTGGCGTCGGTGAACATGATCATCGGCGCGTCGTTCGGCGGCGTGCCGTCACTCACCGCCACCGCGGGCCCGGGCCTGGCGCTGATGACCGAGGGCATCGGGCTGGCGGTGAGTGCCGAGGTGCCGATCGTCGTGGTCGACGTGATGCGCGGCGGGCCCTCCACCGGCATCCCGGCCAAGAGCGAACAAAGTGACCTGTCGTTTGCGGTCAGCGGGTTGCACGGCGATGCACCGCGGCTGGTGCTGGCGCCGACTTCGATCGCCGATTGCCTGGCCACCACGCAATGGGCGGTGCAACTGGCCGAGGCGCTGCAGGCCCCCGCGATCGTGCTGTCGGATCAGTTCATGGGCCAGTCACGCGCCATCATCGACCGGCCGGCCGACTGCGGTGGCACGGCTTCGCGCCTGACCGCGGCAGCGCACACGCCGGACTACAAGCGCTATCGCGACACCGCCACCGGCATCTCACCGATGGCAGTGCCGGGCACGGCGGGCACCGTGTACACGGCCGATGGCCTGGAGCACAACGAGGCGGGCGTGCCCAGCAGCCAGGCACGCGACCACAGCGTGCAACTCGACAAACGCGATCGCAAGTTGATGCAGCACGACTTCGGCGCCTTCTGGGCCGACGTCGAAGGCGACAGCGAGTTGGCGGTCATCACCTTCGGCTCGGCCACCGGCCCGGTGCGCGAGGCGGTGCAGCGTGCTGCGGAGCTGGGCACTGCGGTGCGGCTGATCGCGCTGCGCCTGTTGGCGCCGTTGCAGCCACACCGCATGGCGCTGGCGCTCGAGGGTGTGCGCGAGGTGATCGTGGTGGAGCAGAACCACGGCGGGCAGCTGTATCGCTACCTGCGCGGGGCAGCCGATCTGCCGGGCCGGCCCGCGACCTTTCACAAACCCGGCCCGCTGCCGCTGCGGCCCGGCGAGTTGGCGGCGAGCATCGTGTCCTGGGCCCATTCGCACCGCGACGAGGAAGCGCTGGCATGAACGACATGACGCAACCGGCCGCGTTCAGCGCGGCGAACTACAAGTCGGGCACCAAGCCGATCTGGTGCCCAGGCTGTGGCGACTTCACCGTGCTCGGTGCCATCACCAAGGCGCTGGCGCTGCTGCAGGTGCCGCCGCACGAGGTGGCGGTGGTGTCGGGCATCGGCTGCAGCTCGCGCATTCCGGCCTATACGGCGTGCTACGGCTTTCACGGCGTGCACGGCCGCTCGCTGGCCGCGGCCACCGGCCTGAAGGTGGCGCGGCCCGATCTGAACGTGCTGGTGACCGGCGGTGACGGCGACGGCTATTCGATCGGCGGCAACCACTT
>JBIODO010000451.1:0-3349 GCA_044445225.1 Burkholderiales bacterium | reverse complement strand
AGGATCCTGCACCGCGCAGCGAAGATCGCGCTCACGCCGCCGACCGGGCCTGTGTTCCTCAGCCTGCCCGGTGACGTGCTGGACGAGACGCTCGAGATGCACATGGGGCACCCGGTCAGGGTCATCTCTTCATCTCGGCCCAATGACGAGACGCTGGCCAGGTTCGCTGAACTCCTGCTCGCTGCAAGAAGGCCGGTGATCCTCGCCGGCCACGAGCTTGCGCGGCGCGACGCGTTCGCCGAGGCCGCCGAGCTCGCCGAGCGGCTCGGTGCCCCTGTGTTCGGCGACTCCGTCCCCTACTCGGCACCGTTTCCGACCGAGCACCCGGCCTACATGGGCGCGCTGTCTCGCCAGCAGCAGCAGGTGCGCGCGCTGCTCGAGCCCTACGACCTGCTCATCTGCCTCGGCGCGGACCTATTGCGCATGTCGGTGTACAGCCCGGTCGAGCCGCTGCCCGAGGGCCTGCCGGTCATCCACGTCTGCGAGCGCGCGCACGAGCTCGGCAAGAACTACCGCACCGACCTCGCGGTGCACGCCAACGTCAAGGAGACCCTGAAGGCCCTTTTGCCGATGCTTAAAGACCTGCCGCGCGAAAACCCAAAACTCGCCGAACTGAAAAAGAACAACTGGTCGGCGCAGCGCGACCAGTTGCGCGAGCAAGCACTGCGCGCGGCAGCAACCTCACCGATCGATCCCCAGTACCTTGCCATGCGCTTCGCCGAGGCGCTGCCCGGCGACGCGGTCGTGATCGACGAGGGCCTGGTCAGCACCACCAGCTTGCCGAAGTTCCTCCCACTGCGCGACACGCGGTCGTTCTACGGCCTTGCCAGCGGTGGCCTCGGCTTCGCGGTGCCGGGCGCCATCGGCATCAGCCTCGCGCTGCCGGGCCGGCCGGTGGCGGCGATCGTCGGCGACGGCAGCGCGATGTACGGCATCCAGGGCCTGTGGACCGCAGCGCACGAGAAGCTGCCGATCACCTACGTGATCGCCAACAACCGCGGCTACCGCATCATCAAGGAGCGGCTGGTCGCCATGCGCAAGACCGACAAGTTCACCGGCATGGACATTCGCGAGCCGGACATCGACTACGTGGCCTTGGGCACGTCCTTCGGATTGCAGTCGACAAGAGTCACCGACCCGCAAGACATCGCGCCGGTGCTGCGCGCCGCCTTCGCCAGCGGCGGGCCGAACCTGATCGATGTGCGCGTCGCGGACGGGTTTGGCGGCTAGCACGTCACCCCGTTTTCCCCAACCGACGAAGCGGCCCGTCGCTCGGCGTTCCGGCTTGGCCTAACATGCCGGCATGAGCAACAGTCCAGAACGAGTCCGCGTGACGGTCGATGAGCGCGGCGTCGCCGAAGTGGCGATGGTGCGCGCCGACAAGATGAACGCCATCGACGCCGCCATGTTCAAGGGCCTGATCGACGCCATCGATCAGCTGCGCGGCGACAGGCGCGTGCGCGTCGTCGTGCTGCACGGCGAGGGCCGCGCGTTCTGCGCTGGGCTCGACATGGGCCGGTTCCAGGAGATGGGCTCTGGGCAGATCAGCGGCACGCTGGGCGACATCGTCGAGCGCACGCATGGTCTGGCCAACGGCCCGCAACAGGTGGCGTGGGGCTGGCGCGAACTGCCGGTGCCGGTGATCGCCGCCGTGCACGGCGTGGCCTTCGGCGGTGGCCTGCAGATCGCGCTCGGGGCCGACATCCGTTGCGTGCATCCGGACACCCAGCTCGCGGTGATGGAGATCAAGTGGGGGCTGGTGCCCGACATGGCCGGCTGCGTGCTGCTCACCGAGCTGGCGCGGCCCGACGTGGTGCGCGAGCTCACGTTCAGCGGGCGCACGGTGAGCGGCACCGAGGCACTGACGCTGGGCCTGGCCACGCGCGTGTCGACCAACCCGCTGGACGACGCGCGCGCGCTGGCAGCGCTCATCGCGAGCCGCAGCCCCGATGCGGTTCGAGCCGGCAAGCGGCTGCTCAACAGGGCATCGCCCGTGGATGCGGCGGCGGTGTTGATGGCCGAGTCGCACGAGCAGCAGCGTCTGATCGGCAGCGCCAACCAGCGCGAGGCCGCGCGGGCCGGGCTGGAGAAGCGCGAGCCCAAGTTCGTCGATTGACAGATTTTTTGCCGGATTTTGTCGATCGGACCGACCCTCGTTCGTCGAGGAAATAGTCGGGCGCCAAACGGTGGAATCGTCCACCCCCGCAACGACTTTAGGAGACGTGACCATGCGATTCCTATCGATGATCCGCATCGAAGAAACCGGCCGGGTGCCCAGCGAGCAACTCATGAGCGACATGGGCAAGCTGATCGAGGAGTTGACCCGCAGCGGGCAACTGGTGAGCACCGCCGGACTGCGGCCCACCTCCGAAGGGGCGCGCGTGAGGCTGCGCCGCGGCAAGCTGTCGGTGGTCGACGGTCCGTTCACCGAGACCAAGGAGGTGATCGGCGGCTATGCGGTCCTGGAGGCGAAGTCAAAGGAAGAGGCCATCGAGCTGACGCGCCGCTTCCTGAAGGTGCACGGCGACGATTGGGACATCGAGTGCGAGGTGCGCCAGCTCGACGGGCCCGAGTTCTGCAGCGAAGCTTGATGGAGTACGACATGACCCCCAAGAACACCATCTGTCTCTGGTACGACGGCACCGCCGAGGATGCCGCGCGGTTCTATGCCAAGACGTTTCCAAACAGCTCGGTGGGTGCGATCCACCGCGCGCCGGGCGACTATCCCAGTGGCAAGCAGGGCGATGTGCTGACGGTGGAGTTCACCGTGATGGGCATCCCCTGCCTCGGCCTCAACGGCGGCCCGATGTTCAAGCACACCGAGGCCTTTTCGTTCCAGGTGGCCACCGACGACCAGGCCGAGACCGACCGCCTTTGGAACGCCATCGTCGGCAACGGCGGCCAGGAAAGCGCATGCGGCTGGTGCAAAGACCAGTGGGGCCTGTCGTGGCAGATCACGCCGCGCGCCCTCACCGACGCGATCGCGGACCCCGATCGCGCGGCGGCCAAGCGCGCCTTCGAGGCGATGATGGAGATGGGCAAGATCGACATCGCTGCGATCGAGGCGGCTCGACGCGGTTGACGGCGCGGGCCAAACGTGACGCGTGCACTCCCACCAGAGGTGTGGAGCGCACGCGGGGCTGGCTACAGAACCAACTGCATCAGGTAGGGCTGCGCCCCGGACCCAGAGTTCAAGACGCTCATTAGGGAGTTTCTTCGCGCAAGGCGCGGGCGCTGCGTTCTGTTGCCGCATCTGCCGGAAGGAACGCCTCGATGCGCAACTCCTGCAGCGTCACGTCCTGCGGCGTTCCCAGCGTGGTGACGGCTGAAAAGTAGTTGAACGCGTGGT
>JBIODO010000450.1:0-3358 GCA_044445225.1 Burkholderiales bacterium | reverse complement strand
GATGAAGGCGATCTCGAGGAAGTCGAGGAACATGCCGAGCACGAACGCGAGCGCGGTCACCACCACCAGGAACCCGGTGGCGCCGCCCGGCAGGTGAGCGAATAGTTGCTCGACCCAGACGTTGCCGTTCACTGCCGCGAAGGTGTGGCTGAAGATCGTCGAGCCGATCAGGATGAAGATCACGAAGCAGCTCAGTTTGGCGGTGCGCAGCGCGGCGACAGCCAGCACGCCCGCGGTCAGGCGCCGCTGCGACGCCGCGAGCGCCACCGAACCGACCGCGCCCATCGCGCCGGCCTCGGTGGGCGTGGCCAGGCCGACGTAGATCGTGCCCAGCACGAGAAAGATCAGCACCAGCGGCGGCGCGCAGGCCAGCACCGCACGTTGCATCAGCGGCGACAGCCAGCCGATGCGAAACCTGCGGTCCGCCACCGCCGCGCCGATGGCGATGAACGCCGCAATCGCCACCGCGACGACGACTCGCTCGTCGGCCGGTGGTTCGGCGCGGCCCAGCGCGCGCGTCAACGCCGGATAGACACTCGCCACCGCCCAGGCACCGGCCACGCCGGCGAACGCGAGCACCGCCAACACACCCGAGTGGCCACCGGCGCCGCGATGCGCCCGCTCGGCCTCGGGCCCCGGCGCCGTACCCGGCAGCCACTGCGGGCGCCACAGCGCGAGCGATGCGATCACCAGCGCGTAAGCGACGATGATCAACGCGGCCGGCACCAAGGCGGCGGCATACATTTCGCCGACGCCGCGGCCGAGCTGGTCGGCCAGCACGATGAGCGACAGCGACGGCGGCACGATCTGCGTCAGGCCGCCGGCCGCAGCCACCACGCCGGCGGCGATGCGCGGGTTGTAGCCCTGGCGCAGCATCGCCGGCAGCGACACGGTGCCGATCGAGATCACCGCCGCCGCCACCACGCCGGTGGTGGCCGCCAGCAGCGCCCCCACCGCGATCACCGACAGCGCGAGGCCGCCGCGCAGGCCGCCGGACAATTCGCTCGCGGTGTCCAGCACCTCTTCGGCCAGCCCGGTGCCTTCGAGCACCAGGCCCATGAAGGTGAAGAACGGAATCGCCAGCAGCAGCTCGCTGGCCATGATGCCGAACACGCGCAACGGCAGCGCGGTGATCAATGCCGCGGGCATCACGTCGAGATGCACGCCCAGCCACGCGAAGGCCAGCCCGCAGCCCGCCAGGCCGAACACCACCGGCACGCCGCTGAACAGGGTCAGAGCCAGCGCCGCGAACATCAGCGGCGCGAGGTTGGCTGCCACCCAGACGCTCATCGCGCGGTACCCGCGGGCTTGTGCTCGGCGCTCCAGCGCCACGGCGGCAGCCCGGCCTCGTCGAGCTCGGGCTGCGCCAGCCGGCCGCGCAGGAAAGCGATGCGCCGCACCAGCTCGCTCAAGCATTGCAGCGCCAGCAGCGCCATGCCCAGTGGCATCACACCGACGATCGGCCACACCGGCAAGCCGCCCGCATTGACGTAGATCTCGCCGCTGGCCCAGCGGCGCAGGAACAACTCGCCCGACAGCACGCCGATCACACCCGTCATCGGCAGCGCGCACAGCAGCAGCCCGGCCACGTCGATCCATGCGCGCGTGCGCGGCGTGCAGCGGCTGGACCACACGTCGACCCGCACATGCTCGTTGACCAGCAGCACGTAGCCCGCGCAGCCGAGCGACGACAGCGCGAACAGATGCCACTGGATCTCGAGCCAGGCGTTGGAGCTGACGCCGAAGAACTTGCGCGAGATCGCGTTGCCGCTGCTGACGACGATGGCGCCGACGATCGGCCACGCCATCGCGCGTCCGACATGGCGGTTGAGGCGGTCGATCCAGCCGGCCCACTGCAGCAGCAGGTTCATCGCAGTACTCTCAGGCAAGTGATGCGGCGCATCATAGTTGCGGCCCCCGTTGCCGTGGGACGCGCCGGTCGCCCGCGCGACATCGACGGCGCGGCGTGGCAGCGACAATCCGATTCATGGGCACTCTGTATCTCGTTCGCCACGGTCAGGCCTCGTTCGGCACCGACGACTACGATCGCTTGAGCGAGCTCGGCGCACGACAGTGCGAGCGGCTGGGCGAGTACTTCCGCGAGCGCAACGTGCGCTTCGACGGCGTCATCACCGGCACGCTGAAGCGCCACGCGCAGTCATTCGAGGCGATCGGGCGCGGCCTGCAAATCGAGCACCAGCCGCTGGCGCTGCCGGGGCTCAACGAATACGACAGCGAAGCAGTGGTGCGGGCGATCCACCCGCGGCCGTTGCCACGCGCCAGCAGCCCCGAGCAGGTGCGGCAGCACTTCAGGCTCTTGCGCGAGGGGCTGATCGCCTGGATGGAAGGCCGCGCCGCCCCCGCTGGCATGCCGAGCTTCGAGCGCTTCGCGGCCGCCGTCGTCGAGGCGCTCGACCACGTGCGAACGCGCCACGAGGGCCACGTGCTGATCGTCTCCAGCGGCGGGCCGATTTCCACCGCGGTAGCCCACGTGCTCGGCGCGCCGCCGCAGGCGATGGTGGAGCTGAACCTGCGCATGCGCAACAGCGCCGTCACCGAGTTCGCGTTCACGCCCAAGCGTCACGCGCTCGTCACATTCAACACGCTGCCGCACCTCGAGAGCCTCGACCACGCGAGCTGGGTGACGCACACCTGATTCCACGGCGAGCCCGCTCGCCGCTGCGCGGCTCGGCATGACGAGGCGCGCTCGCCCGCGATCCGTAGCCACTGGTTGCATGGCCGCTGGAATGTCCGCGGCCCGCCCTTCGTAAGCACCTGCCGGCCGTTTCGCGGAACCCCTCGCGTGGAACCGGTGGCTGCCCGCACGCTTATAGCGTGGCGCGGCGCCGTCGCCATCTGTGCATTGCAGTTCATTGCCAAGGAGGTCACCTATGCGTCACTTCAAGCGCGGCTTCACGCTCGCGGCCCTCACACTGTCTGCGCTCGCGTTCGCGCATCCGGAATCCAAGACGCTCGTCAAGTTCGAAGGCGCGATCGGCGCCGACCCGCTGGCCGCGGTCGGCACCGCCCAGCAACCCAACGTCGTGCGCGGCATTTCTCCCGGTGGCCGCCAGTGGGTGCTGCGCCGGCTCAGCGCCGCCATCAGCAACAGCGGCCACATCTTCGCGCGCGGCTCGGGCCTGCTGCTGGCCACCGGCGACGTGATCGGCACCGTCGGCCCGGTGACGCAGGTGGCCGCCACGCTGGCCTGCGGCCCGGCCGCCACGCCGACACTGTTCAGCTCGGCGGGCGCGCCGCTCGACGCGGCCGGCAACTTCCGCATCGACAGCGAATTGACGCAAGACGGCGTCAACCCCGCGGTGCTGCCGCCCACCTGCGACAGCCCGGTGCTGTTGAT
>JBIODO010000449.1:0-3369 GCA_044445225.1 Burkholderiales bacterium | reverse complement strand
CTCGGTCGGTGGTCTCCAGCAGGCGGCCCGCGAGCGTCAGTCGCTGGTGCGTCAGCCACTGCACCACGCTGCTGCCGGTGGCCTTGCTGAACTGGCGCGTGAACGTGCGCCGGCTCATGCTGACGCGATGTGCCAGCGAGTCGAGGTCGTGCCGCTCGCCGAGGTGGGTCAGCATCCAGGCCATCAGGTCGTGCAACCGCACGTCGGCGTCGGTGGATGGCAGCGGCTGCTCGATGAACTGCGCCTGTCCCCCGCGACGGTGCGGCGCCACCACCATGCGCCGCGCCACGCGGTTGGCTACCTCGGCCCCGCACCAGCGGCGCAGCAGGTGCAGGCAGCAGTCGAGGCTGGCCGCCGTTCCGGCCGAGGTGACGACCCGGCCTTCGTCGACATAGAGCACGGACGGGTCGAGCTGCACGGCCGGGAATCGCGCCGCGAAGGCCGGGGCCCAGTGCCAGTGCGTGGTCGCGCGCCGGCCGTCGAGCAGCCCCGCCGCTGCAACGACGAACGCGCCCAGGCACAACCCCACCACGGTCGCACCGCGCGCGTGCGCGTCGCGCAGCGCCTGCAGCAGACGCGGCGGCGGTGGCTGCTCGAGGTTTCGCCAGGTCGGCACGATCACGACGTCGGCACGACGCAGCGCCGACAGCCCGTGGCGCACGTCGATCGAGAACCCCGCGGACGTGTGCAGCACCCCAGGCTTCACCGCACAGACGGTTAATTCGAAGCGCGGCGCGCCCTGGTCGCGCCGGTCTTCGCCGAACACCAGGCACGGCGCGCCGAGCTGGAACGGGCCGATGCCCTCGAACGCGACGACGGCGATGCGCCGTGGCGCTGCGGGCCGCGCGGCTGGCCGCGCCCCGGGCGATGCCCCGGTGCGGGCCATCGGACGGGTCCTCGTTGCAACTGACATGCGCATGGCCCGATTCTATCGAAGATTGTCTTTCGGGCCACTGGTCGGGACGGCACCGCGCGTGGACCATGGCGTCCATCGAAACCTGCCATGGATACCCGCATGACAACCGCTCCCCGCGTCCCCCGCCGCGCGCTGATCGTGATCGACGTGCAGAACGAATATGCCAGCGGCAACCTGCGCATCGAGCACCCGCCGGTGCACAGTTCGCTCAAACAGATCGGCCGCGCCATCGACGCCGCGCACGCCGCTGGGGTGCCCGTGGTGGTGGTGCAAAACGATGCGCCGCCGACGGCGCCGCTGTTCGCGCAGGGCTCCGAAGGCCACGCGCTGCATCCGGTGGTGGCCACGCGGCGACACGACCATCTGGTGCACAAGACGCTGCCCGGCGCCTTCACCGAGACCGGCCTGGCCGAGTGGCTCGTCGAGCGCGGCATCGACACCCTCGCGGTGGCCGGCTACATGACCCACAACTGCGACGCCGCGACGATCATCGATGCGGTGCACCGTGGCTTTGCAGTCGAGTTCCTGGTCGACGCCAGCGGCGCTGTGCCCTACCGCAACGACGCTGGCTTCGCGAGCGCCGAAGACATCCACCGCGTGTTCAGCGTCGTGCTGCAGGCGCGCTTCGCCGCGGTGATCAGCACCGCCCGCTGGATCGACGCGTTGCACGACCGGGCACCGCTTGCGCGCGGCAGCATCGCGGCGTCGAACCGGGCCGCCCGAGTCGCCACGGCGCAAGCGTGAGCGGCCGTCGCGAAACCATCTCAGACATCACCAGGAGAAATCACCATGCCCCTCGTCACCCTGACCGTTCGCAAACCCAAGTCCGCCGAATTCAAGTCCACCGTGCTCGATGCGGTGCACGCCGCGCTCGTGGCCTCCGGGGTACCCGCCACCGACAAGTTCCAGCGGGTGTTCGAACTCGACGACGCGGATTTCCGCTACGACGCGACGTACCCCGATTTGGCGCGCCCGCGCACGAGCGATTTCGTGCTGATCGAGATCCTTTGGTCGGTGGGCCGCAGCGCCAAAGTCAAGAAGAAGCTGCTCGAGGAGCTGATGGCGACGCTGTCGCGCTCAGGCCTGGACCCCGAGAGCGTGATGGTGTGCTTCAAGGAAACGCAGTGGGAGAACTGGGCTTTCGGCGGCGGCCGAATCATCCATGCCGGCTGAGCGCGGCCGGTCACCCGAGTAGCGGCGCCGCCGACCGCAGCGCCGGGGTGCCCATCCCATGCCCTTCGGTCACCAGGCGCCGCAGCGATGGCAGGCACGATCCGCAAGAGGTGCCGCAGTGCCATCGCAGCTGCAGCTCGGCGAGCCGATCCTCGAGCGAACCCTCGATCACCAGCAGGGACTCGCGGATGCAGGCCTCGCTAACATCATGGCAGGTGCACACCTGCGGCGAGCGCACCGGCAAGGCGCCAGGCGGTTTTGCGCCCGCACGCAACAGGCCGCGCCCGTAGGCCTGCGCCGGTTGATCGTCGACCAGCAGCGCACGCAGCCACGGCTCGGCATCGGTCTGGCCGGCGAGCAGGAAGGCGTGCACGCGCATCGCGTCGGCCTGGCCGCTGAGCACAATCGTGCGGCGCAAGCCGCGCCGGGTGTCGACATAGCGCAGCGCCCGCGCGCTGTCCAGCTCGAGCAGCGCCTCGATGCGCGCGAGCACTGCGCCGGCCGCCGGCTCGTGCGCCGCCGCGCGCCAGGTCAGTCCGAGCCGACCCCCTGCGTCGGGCTCGCGGCCGAACGGCACGCAGCTCGCGTACGCAAACAACGGCATCAGCTCGCGCAGTGCCTCGCGCGCCGCATGCGAGCGATGCTGCGGCAGCCAGGCCATCGCCAGCAACTGCCACGGCAGCTCGGCCTTGATCAACTTGACCGCGCAGTGCTTCAGCTCGGGCTGCTTGCTGATCGGGCAGAACGCGCTGGTGGTCAGAGCATTGACGCCGGCCAGCGGCCGGCCGCCGGCGCTCGCGCCGCCCAGCGCCTCGGCACCCCAATGCATCGCGATGTGCACCTGCATCGGCGCCATCGCATCGCTCGGCTGCGCCGGCAACACGATCGATCCACGACGCGAAGTCACCTGCAGCAGATCGCCCGGCTTGGCGTTCAGCCGTTCGAGGTCGCGCGGATGCAGCTCGATGGCCGGCTCGGCGGCATGGCCGAACATACGCCCCAGCGAGCCGGTGCGGCTCATGCCGTGCCACTGGTCGCGCAGGCGGCCGGTGGTCAGTGAAAAAGGGTGGCGCACGTTGCGCGGCTCGGCCAGCGGCAGCGCCTTCACCGCGGCGAATCGCGCGCGGCCGTCTTCGAACTCGAAGCGCCCGTCTTCGTACAGCCGCGCGCGCCCGTTGGCCGCACCGCTGGGCAACGGCCATTGCTGTGGACCGTGTTGATCCAGCATGGCGTACGTCATGCCGGTGATGTCGAGGTCGCGACCGCGGGTGGTCTCGCGG
>JBIODO010000448.1:0-3378 GCA_044445225.1 Burkholderiales bacterium | reverse complement strand
TGTGCTGGCCGAGACCTGTGAGTTCGCCGACGACGAGTTCGATCTCGCACCCGCGCGCTACCGCAGCGTCGCCGGCCCGCGTCCGGCCACCGCCGCAGTGGGCGAGGCGGTGGCCCTGTTGCGCGGCGCGCTGCGGCCGCTGATCGTGGCCGGCGGCGGCGCGGTTGCGGCACAGGCTCAGCACGAACTGCGCGAACTCGCGCGCCGACTGAACGCGCCGCTGGTGCCGACGCAGATGGCGCTGGGCGTCGTGACGAGCGACAGCGCGCACTTCATCGGCCAGGGCGGCCTGATCGCCGGCGAACCGGTGCGCACCGCGTTCGCGCAGGCCGACGTGGTGCTGGCGTTCGGCTGCCGGCACTCCAGCTGGCTGTGGGATGAGCTTGGGCCCTTCGTGCGCCGCTCGCAGCGGCACATCCATGTCGACATCGATCCGTCGGCGCTCGGCGAACCGGCGCTGCACACGGTGGGCATACAGGCCGATGCGCGCGCCGCGGCGATCGACCTGCTCGATGCCCTCGGCCCCGCGCCCGCGGCGGCGTCCAACGCGGCCTGGTTGACGCCGCTGCGCGCGCTGCGCCAGCACTACGAGGGCGCACTGGCCGCGCTCGGTGCCGACGCGGCACGGCCGATGCATCCGGCCGCACTGGCCGGTGCGATCGGCCGCGCTTTGCCGCGCGACGCACTGGCGGTGTTCGACGGCGGCCACACCAGCTTCTGGAGCAACGACCTGACGCCGGTGCACGACGTGCGCACGCGATTCCACGACCCCGGCATGTGCCAGCTCGGCTATGGCTTGCCGTTTGCGCTGGCCCTGCAAGTGGCGCACCCCGATCGGCCGGTGTTCAACATCACCGGCGACGGTTCGTTCGGCTTCACGTTGCAGGAGCTCGACACCGCGCGCCGCTACAAGCTGCCGGTCATCACGCTGATCCACAACAACGAGGCGTGGGGCGTCATCCGTGCCGGCCAGCGGCGTCAGCTGGACTTCGAATTCGGCACCGGCCTGGCCGGCACCGACCACGCGGCGATCGCGCGCGGCTTCGGCTGCCATGGCGAATGCGTGGAAGAGCCGGGCGACGTGGCCGGCGCGATCGATCGCGCGCTCAAGAGCCACCTGCCTGCGGTGATCGACTGCCACACGCGCTTCGAGCCGCACCCGTGCATGCCAGGTTTCGGCGCGATGAACCGATTCGGCTTCGCTGCGGCGCGCTAGAGGCCTCGTTGGCTTGCAGCAGCGGCTGCGCGCGACCCGACGATTTCTGCATACCATGCGCACCCAAGAGGGAGAGTGCCATGAGCCTGTCGGGCGTTTTCGCACAGATGGTCGCGCGGGTCGGCGACGCGGCGATCCTGTGGCGGCGGCTGCAGGGCAGCGTGCATCAGCAGGCGGTCGGCACCTCGCCGAACATTCCCGCGGCCAGGCCGCAAGGCCGCATTCCCACGCTCAAGATGCCCACCGCTCAGGGCTGGGCGCCGGGGCAAACACCAGTTGCAGCGCCCGGCCTCAAGGTCAATGCATTCGCTGCCGGCCTCAAGCACCCGCGCTGGATCCACGTGCTGCCCAATGGCGACGTCACTGTCGCCGAGGCGCTGTTCATGCCCGGGCCGCCGAAGTCGATCTTCGAGCACGCGATGGTCAGCACGATGAAGCGCGCTGCCGCCGTCGGCGTGAGCCCGAACCGGATCACGCTGTTGCGCGACTCGAACCGCGACGGCGTGGCCGAGACGCGCGAGGCGTTCCTCGAGGGCTTGAGTCAGCCGTTCGGCATGGCACTGCTGGGCGACACCTTCTATGTCGGCAACACCGATGGCGTGGTCGCGTTCCCCTACACGCCGGGTGCGACGCGCATCACGGCGCCGGCGCGCAAGGTGACGGCCTTCAAGCCCGGTGGGCATTGGACGCGCAGCCTGCTGCCAAGCCCCGATGGCCGCAAGCTATACGTCGGCGTCGGCTCGCTCAGCAACATCGCAGACTACGGCATGGAGGTCGAGCAAGGGCGAGCGTGCATCTACGAGCTCGACCTGACCACCGGCGGCAGCCGCATCTTCGCCGGCGGCCTGCGCAACCCGGTGGGTCTGGCCTGGGAGCCGCGCACCGGCGTGCTCTGGACGGTGGTCAACGAGCGCGACGGCCTGGGCGACGAGACGCCGCCCGACTATCTGACCTCGGTGCGCGAGGGCGGCTTCTACGGCTGGCCTTACTGCTACTGGGGGCAGACGGTGGACGACCGGGTGCCGCAGGATCCGGCCGCGGTGGCCACCGCCATCACGCCTGACTACGCACTCGGTGGACACACGGCATCGCTCGGCCTGTGCTGGCTGCCGGCTGCCACGCTGCCCGGGTTTCCTGAGGAGGGCATGGCGGTCGGGCAGCACGGCTCGTGGAACCGCAGCAAGCTCAGCGGCTACCGGGTTGTCTTCGTGCCGTTCGCGGGTGGGCGTCCCAGCGGGCCGCCGCGCGACATCCTGTCGGGCTTTCTGGCGCCGGACGAACGGGTGTCGTATGGACGGCCGGTCGGCGTCGCGATCGGCCCCGACCGCTCTTTGCTGGTGGCCGACGACGTGGGCGACGTGATCTGGCGAGTGACCGGCGCGTAGCCGGCGCGAACGAAGAGAGCCTTATCCTCCGGACGATGCGTCTCGCTGCGGCCCCATGTACCCGAACAGATGCCCCGCCACCTTGCGCATCTGGATCTCCTCCGACCCTTCGGTGATGCGATAGCGCCGGTGGTGCCGGTAGATGTGCTCGAACGGCTTGTGGCGTGAGTAGCCGATGCCGCCGTGCACCTGCATCGCACGGTCGGCCGCCTCGCAGCACAGCCGGTTGGCCCAGTAGTTGCACATCGAAACCTTGTCGGACAGGCGCTTTTCCACCTCGGGCTTGGGCATCTGGTCCATCTGCCATGCGGTCTTGCGGATCAGCAGGCGCAGCATCTCGATCTGCGTGGCGAGTTCCACCAGTGGAAACTGGATGCCCTGGTTGCGCGCCAGCTCTTCGCCGAACGGCTTGCGCGCACGCGCGTACTGCACGCTCTCTTTCACGCAGTAGTCGGCCGCGCCCAGGCTCGAAGCCGCCTGGCGGATGCGGTTCTCGTGCACGAAGTGCTGCGCCACGGCCAGGCCGCCGTCCAGCGGACCGAGCC
Organism: Burkholderiales bacterium; assembly: GCA_044445225.1. Lineage (GTDB taxonomy): Bacteria > Pseudomonadota > Gammaproteobacteria > Burkholderiales > Burkholderiaceae_C > JAEUPI01. The sequence goes on along the minus strand of JBIODO010000448.1, from coordinate 232 downwards.
GCGCGCCGTCGTCCACCCACACCTGAGTCAGGCTCACGCGCGGGTGATCGGTGGGCATGTTGAAGGTCCACAGGTACTCCTCGATCTTCACGCCGTCGGCTTTGGCCGGCACCATGAAAGCGCTGATGCCACGCGCTTGCCCCGCTTGCCCGCTGGTGCGCGCGAACACCACGCAGTGCGTGGCCACGTGCATGCCGGTGGTCCACATCTTCTCGCCATCGATGAGCCACCC
>JBIODO010000447.1:0-3379 GCA_044445225.1 Burkholderiales bacterium | reverse complement strand
ACGACGCCCCAGGCGTGGTTGGCGAAGTCGCCGCGCAGTTCCGCGCCGATGGACGCACGCACCTGGCTGCGCGCACCGTCGCAGCCGACGACGTATTTGGCGCGAACGGTCTTTGCGGCGCCGCTGGCCACGTCGCGCAATGTGACCACGACCGGGTGCTCGCCTTCGGACTCGACTTTCAGGGTAACGAATTCCAGGCCGTAGTCGGGCTCGAGCCGCGTCGGCGACATGCGCATGTAGTCGAGCAGGTACTGCTGCAGGCGGGCCTGGTTCACGATGACGTGCGGCATCTCCGACAAGCCGTCTTCGGTGTCCTGGACGCGACCGGTGCGCACGATCCGCCTGCGGTCTTGCGGCGACGGGCGCCAGAAGACGGTCTCGTTGACCCAGTAGGCCTCGCGCACGAGCTTGTGGCCGAGGCCGAAGGCCTCGAACATCTCCACCGTGCGGCAGGCCACGCCATCGGCCTGGCCGAGTTGGAGCGGGCCGTCGCGGCGCTCGACCAGGCGGGTACTGATGCCGGGGAACGTCGAGAGCTGGGCCGCGAGCACCGTGCCCGCGGGACCGCTGCCGACGATGAAGACGTCGACCGCGTCTGGAAGGCCCGCCGATCGCTGCTCGGTGCCGGGTGCGGCCGGGCGGATGTCGGGGTCGCCCGGCGTGTAGCCATTCAAATAGAACTGCATGCTGTCTCCTCAGGCCGCTTGCTGCTCGTTCAGCTTCAACAGGCGCATCGCATTTCGCTTCAGGATCATCGGTTTCACGGCATCCTTGAACCCCGCTTCCCCGAAGTCGGCCAGCCAGCGGTCGGGCGTGATCACCCTACCTCGGAGACGCCGCTGATCCCACAGATGGCCTCTTCCACCTCGCGGCTCGCGACGTTTTCTCCGCCCGACTTGGTCATGTCCTTCTTGCGGTCGACCACCATGATGTACCCCTCGGCGTCGATCGTGGCGAGATCTCCAGGAGGACACCGTCTCTTCCAAGACCCCCTCTGAAACGGTCCCGCAAGGGGCCGTTTTACCTATGAGAACGAGGTCAACTCCAGTCCAGCCGAGTCCGGCGAGAGTGAAGTCGCGTTCGGCGTTTCATTTCGACCGCCTGGCTTTCAGCGCACTTCGTTCGCCTTCCTCGCGGCGCATGTGGTACTGAACGCATTCAGCCAGTCGTCGCGCGTCACTGCTCATCGCCTCTTTGCGCACCGGCTTCGGCAAATCGGAGTCCTGGCGTGGTAAGTCATGAAGGGCGCTGGTCCCCCCGGGTGACCGACGGGTCCGCTGAGCGTTGCACGAGCTTCAGGAGTCTAGGAGGTGGGCGGCGGGGCAGGCATGACGCGATCACACAACGCCTCTGCCCGTCGGGCGGCACCCGGGGAAACTGGCGCAACTAGCACCGGGGCCGGCTCCCCTGTCCGTTTGTCTCCGCACGCTCAAGGCAGGTTCGACAAGTGAGCGACAAGTCAGCGGCAGCAACGCCTTTGCTGGAGCGCTGCCGTCGCGCCGGCGCTCGGCAAGACGGCGGCGTGCAGCTGCTTGTACTTGGCGACGCCCTCCTGCGCGACGCCGATCACCATGCCCATCCGTTCCACGTTCTGTCCCTCACTTTTGCGCTGGACTCGAGCGCCGCCCGCAGCCGCGGTTGCGCGAGCGCCGGTGCTCGCTGCGCGGCAAGCGCCAGCAAAGGTTCGATGCGGCGTCGTGTCTTTTGCGCGTGGTTCTGCGCGATGTCGGCGAGCCGGTGCGCGAGGAACGGATTGAGCAGGCGGCTGCGCAGCTCGGACAGGTACGCGCGCGCTTCATTGCCTTGTCCCATCGCATCGAACACGGGAAGTACCTCGTCCGCCCAGGCCGATTCGAGCGCTTCGCGCATCGGCGCGTCGTGCATCGCCTGCAACACGGTCATGTCGGCGGCATGTCGGCCCCGCAGCCACTGCTGCGCCAGCAGCGTGTGCCCGAGGTTGAGCAGGAACAGCTTGAGCCGTTCGAAGCGCTCCAGGTCGTCGGTCAGCACGATGGCGGGGTGCGTGCAGGGCAACACCAGCCGCGGCTGCCGCTCGACGGCCCACAGCGCGTACGGCTCGGCCACCGCGCCCACCGGTTCGAGCGCTTCGGAGACGATGCGATCGACAAGGGAGTTGGCCCACACCACGTGAGCGAGCAGCCAGTCGATGAAGGGCGCAGGGCACGACCATGCGCCGGCGAGCTCTACCACGATCCGACGCAGCTGGTCACCATTGCGCGACACGAGCTCGCATGGCAGCAGCGTCAGCGCGGTGTCGGGGTCGGCGCGCCAGCGGTCGTGCAGCAGTACGAGCAGCTTGGCCGGGAAGGAGATCGGCGCCGCCGCAGAGGCGGCCAGCCGTGTCGCGCTGTCGCCGGTGTCGAGGGCCCAGCCGGCATCGCCGGTGTTCGACACCACCACGCGCACGGGGCCTCGCATCTGCTGACGCACAAGGGGCCACTGGCTGCGCGCGTCGAGCGCCGCACGCACCGCGCGGCAGGTTTTGCGCATCGTGACCGGCGCGCCGTCGATCAGGCCGCGCACGACGATGTCGAAGCCTTGCGGTCGGGCGATCGCGCGCAGTCGCGCGCTGCGGGCCGGGTTGCCGGTCGTCTGCACGACGGTGATGCCGCCCAGCGCCTGGCCCGACTCCGCGGCTTCCGACACGAACAGATCGACGTGCGCCTGCAGGAACCGGCTGGTGCCGAACTGCAGGATCGGTTGCCCTGAATCCGTCATCGCGGTCAATACTCGACGATGGCCTTGATCACAGAGGGTCGGATGGCGTGGCCGTCATGAGCGAAGCTGTCCGAGGCCCAACGCGAGGGCGATGATCAGGCCTTTGGCAATGAGCTGAAGGTCGATCGGCACGTCGAGGATGTTCATCGCGTTGTTCAGCGCGCCGAGAAAGAGCGCGCCGAGCGCCGTTCGCACCACCGATCCGCGGCCGCCGCTGAGCTGCGTGCCGCCGAGCACGACCGCCGCGATCACATCGAGCTCGGTGCCGAACTCGCCGTAGGTCGCCGCGCCGGTGTGCACCTGCGACGACAGGATCACGCCGGCCAGCGCCGCGCACAGGCCGCACAGGCCATACAGCCACAGCGTGGTCAGCCGCGTGCGGTGGCCGCTGAGCCAGACCGCGCGTTCGTTGTCGCCGATGGCCGCCACGAGCAGGCCGAGCGGCGTGCAGCGTTGCGCGAACACCAGCACGGCCACCACCGCTGCGAACAACCACACTGAGAGCGGCAGGCCGCCGAGGGAGCCGGTGCCGATGAACGAGAACGCTGGCTGGCCTCGCACCGCGTGCAGGTCGGGGCCACCCAGCAGCAGCGCCGATCCGCGCACGATGCTGAGCATCGCCAGCGTGATGATGATCGGT
>JBIODO010000446.1:0-3391 GCA_044445225.1 Burkholderiales bacterium | reverse complement strand
GTCTGAGGTGGTGCGGCTGTTCGATGTCACCAGCTTCGAGCGCGAAGCCGCAGGCACGCTGGCCCAGCGCATCGCCGTGGCCTACGCGGGCGGCGAATCGAGCGCGGCGGCGGTGGTGGGCGAGGTCGAGAGCGCGGTCGACCTGAGCCGCCTGATGCAAGAGCTGCCGGCAGTGGAAGACCTGCTCGAAGCCGCCGACGACGCGCCGATCATCCGCATGCTCAACGCGCTGCTGACACAAGCCGCCAAGGACGGCGCGAGCGACATCCACATCGAGCCCTACGAGCGCTCGAGCGCGGTGCGCTTTCGCGTCGACGGCACGCTGCGCGAGGTGGTGCGCCCCAACAAGGCGCTGCATGCGGCGCTGATCTCGCGCCTGAAGATCATGGCCGAGCTCGACATCGCCGAGAAGCGCCTGCCGCAGGACGGCCGCATCTCGCTGCGCATCGGCGGGCGCGCGGTCGACGTGCGGGTGTCCACGCTGCCGGCCGCGCACGGGGAGCGCGCGGTACTGCGCCTGCTCGACAAGACCGATGCCAATTTCTCGCTCGAGGGCTTGGGCATGAGCCCAGAGCTGATGGAGCGCTTCGTGCACATGATCGAGCAGCCACACGGCATCGTGCTGGTCACCGGGCCCACCGGCTCGGGCAAGACCACCACGCTGTACGCATCGCTGGCGCGATTGCCCACCGGCACCACCAACATCCTGACCGTCGAGGATCCCGTCGAGTATGAGTTGCCCGGCATCGGCCAGACGCAGGTCAATCCGAAGATCGACCTCACGTTCGCCAAGGCGCTGCGCGCGTTCCTGCGCCAGGATCCCGACGTCATCATGATCGGCGAGATCCGCGACGTCGAAACGGCGCAGATCGCCATCCAGGCCTCGCTCACCGGCCACTTGGTGCTGGCCACCGTTCACACCAATGACGCACCCTCGAGCGTGACGCGGCTGATCGACATGGGAGTCGAGCCGTATCTGCTGAGCTCGTCCCTGCTCGGCGTGCTGGCGCAGCGCCTGGTGCGCAAGCTGTGCGTGCATTGCCGGCGGCGCGACGACGCCGGTCGCTGGCATCCGGTGGGTTGCGCGCATTGCCTGCAGACTGGCTACAAGGGCCGCACGGGTGTGTACGAGCTGATGGGCGTCGACGACAGGCTGCGTTCGATGATCCATGCCCAAGTCTCCGAAGGCGATCTGTTCAGAGCGGCCACCGCACAAGGCATGCGCCCGATGCGCGACGACGGCCAGCGCCTGCTTGCCGAGGGCATCACGTCGCTCGAAGAGGTGCTGCGCGTCACTCCGGATTGAGATGACCCACCCACGGCCGACGTGACATGCCGGCATACCGCTTCGAAGCCCTCGACGCCCATGGCAAGCCGCGCACCGGTTTGCTTGAGGGCGACAACGCCAAATCAGTGCGTTCGCAGCTGCGCGGCCAGGGGTTGGTGCCGATCGGCGTCGAGGCGGTGGCCATGGCGCTGGGCGACGGCGCGCGCGTGCGCTTCACGCGCCGCACGTTTAGCAGCACGTCGCTCGCGGTGTGGACGCGCCAGCTGGCGGGTCTGGTGGGCGCCGGCCTGCCGCTGGAGCGTGCGCTGACCGCGCTGTCCGACGAGTCCGAGGATCCGCGCCAGCGCGATCTGGTGGCGCACCTGCGCGCCGAGGTCAACGCCGGCTCGACCTTCGCCAGGGCGCTGGCCAGCGCCCCGCGCGAGTTCGACGACGTCTATCGCGCCGTCGTGGCGGCCGGCGAACAAAGTGGTGCGTTGGGCACCGTGCTGGAAAAGCTGGCCGACGATCTGGAAGAGCGACAAGCGCTGCGCGCCAAGCTGCTCGGCGCGGCGCTGTACCCCGCCATCGTGTCGGGCATCGCGCTGCTGATCGTCATCTTCCTGGTGACCTACGTGGTGCCGCAGGTGGCCAGCGTGTTCGTCCACGGCAAGCGCGCACTGCCGTTTCTCACCGTGGCGATGCTGGGCATCAGCGCCTTCGTGCGATCTTGGGGCTGGCTGGTGCTGCTGGCTGTCGCGGCCGGCGCCGGGATGCTGTGGGCTTCGCTGCGCAACGAAGCCTTTCGCGAACGTTTCGATGCCATGTGGCTGGGCCTGCCGGTGGTCGGCCGCCTGGCACGCGGCTACAACGCGGCGCGCTTTGCCGGCACGCTGGCGATGCTGGCCGGCGCCGGCGTGCCGATCCTGAAGGCGCTGCAGGCCGCGGCCGAAACGTTGGGCAACCGCGCGTTGCGCGCGGACGCGGTCGACGCGCTGGCACAGGTCCGCGAGGGCGCGCCGCTGGCCTCGGCATTGGCCGGGCGCAAGCGCTTCCCTGGTTTGCTGGCGATGTTTGCGCGGCTCGGCGAACAAACCGGCGAGCTGCCGGTGATGCTGGCGCGCGCCGCCAAGCAGTTGAGCGGCGAGGTGCAGCGCCGCGCGATGGCACTGGCCACCATCCTCGAGCCGCTGCTGATCGTGGCCATGGGTGGCGTGGTGATGCTGATCGTGCTGGCGGTGCTGCTGCCGATCATCCAGCTCAACACCTGGGTGCGCTGAAGCGCGCGCGGCCCGAAGCCTCCCACCACCTCGGGGGAGATGCTGAACCGAGCCCAGAGTCGTGGCAACCTACACACACGGCATGCCGGCGATGCAATTGCGTGACATGTCCGGCGTTAATCAGGGTGACGGCGGGCGCGCTGTTTGCTTCAATGACCATGCGCCCATGGCGATGAGATGGAGATCTGGCATGAAGAGCTCCCACGATCTGGTACCGATGCGCGGCCGCGGCAACATTCCGATCGCCAAGATGCGAGCGGTCTACCGTTGCGACGAAGTCGAACGCCGCCTCACCAAGCTGCCGCCCAAGGAACACGAAAGCCTGCGCGCCACCTACGAGCGCATGCTCGAAAAAGGGCCCGAGCGCTTCCAGGTCAAGCCCGCCGGCCTGCCGGCGATGGAGCACCTGTACGACGAGATGCCCAACTTCACCGAGGTGCTCGACGACGTGAAGCGCCAGCTCGCGCTGTGCCAGGACAGCCGCGACGCGCTCGAGATCACGCCCACGCTGCTGCTGGGTCCCCCAGGCGTTGGCAAGACGCACTTCGCGCGCCAGGTGTCGGCGCTGCTGGGCACCGGCATGGGCTTCGTCTCGATGAGTTCGCTCACCGCGGGCTGGGTGCTGTCGGGCGCCTCGTCGCAGTGGAAGGGCTCGCGTCCGGGCAAGGTGTTCGAGACGCTGGTCGACGGCCAGTACGCCAATCCGGTGATGGTGGTCGACGAGATCGACAAGGCCAGCGCCGAGCACGCCTACGACCCGCTGGGTGCGCTGTACAGCCTGCTCGAGATCGACACCGCCAGCACCTTCACCGACGAGTTTGCCGAAGTGGCGATCGACGCCAGC
>JBIODO010000445.1:0-3412 GCA_044445225.1 Burkholderiales bacterium | reverse complement strand
GCGTCAGCGAGTGCGTCGACGGGAGTGCTCATCAGCACGTCTCCAGCAACCGACGCAACTCACTCGTCAGCACCACGAATTCGGCGCTCTCGCGCGTGGTCAGCGTGCGATCGGCCGGCAGGTTCACCGGCACGATGGCACGCACGCGCCCCGGGTTGGCAGCCATCATCAGCACGCGCTGGCCGAGATACGCCGCCTCGTGGATGCTGTGGGTGACGAACAGCACCGTGATGCCCAGCTCGCGCCAGACGCGGCGCAATTCTTCATTCAAGCGGTCGCGCGTGATCTCGTCGAGCGCGCCGAAGGGCTCGTCCATCAGCAGGATCTTGGGGTCGCTGGCCAGCGCACGCGCGATCGACACGCGCTGACGCATGCCGCCCGAGAGTTCATGCGGATACGCCAGCTCGCTGCCCTTCAGGCCCACCAGCTCCAGCAGCTCGCGCGGCGACGCCTTGCCACGGCGCGCGTGCTTCACCGCCACCTGCAGCGGCAGCTCGACGTTCTGCAGCGCGTTGCGCCACGGCAGCAGCGCCGGATCCTGAAACACGAAACCGATGTCGCGCTTCAGGCGCGCCGCCTCGGGCGCTGCACCGAAGACGCTGACCTCGCCGCCGTTGGGCTGGATCAGATCGGCCACCACGCGCAGGAAGGTGGACTTGCCGCAGCCCGACGGCCCGAGCAGCGTGAGGAACTCGCCCACCGGCACTTCGAGGCTCAGGCCCTGCAGCGCGGTGATCGCGCGGCGCTCGGTGAAGAAGCGCACCTGCAGGTTGCGGCAGCGCACCGCGAGGCCTGCGGCTGCCACCGACGGCGCGCCTTCCGCCAGCGGCGGCGCCGTCACGACTGCGCTCATCGCCTAGGGCCTGTTCACACTGCGGATGCCAGTGCGAACGGGCTTGGCGAGGTGCAGAGCTAGGCGTGCGACACAGCCCAGGCTGTATGCCTGGGCAAGGAGCGCAACGACGCGACGCGCCTCGCCAAGCCCGTTCCCGCACGGGTTGCCGCCAGAAAAGCCGTGCGCGTCGTTGCAAATCCTCGCCGGGTGTACAACCCGGCTGCGGTTTGCGCCTAGCTCGCGGCTTTTCTGGCGGCAACGCATCTGGCATCCGCAGTGTGAACAGGCCCTAAGCCATCCGGCGCGCGGCCTGCGTCGCCTTGAGAATATCGAGCGTGACGACGTCTTCGACCTTCGGCGTGCGCGCGGTGAATTGGCCGAGCTCGCTGTACAGCGCGATCTGCTCCTGCCAGTTGGCGGGGTCCATCGTGCCCCAGCCCTGCGCGCGCGCGGCATCGCCGAAGGCGTAGGCGAGCATCACGTCGGCGGCCACGCGCTCATCGGCGCGATCGAGGTTGGGATATTCCTTGACGAGGATGTCGACCGCCTGGTCGCGGTTCTTGTCGGCCCACGCCCAACCCTTGGCGGCCGCGCGCACGAAGCCGGCCAGCACGTCGCCTTGCGATTGCAGCGTCTTCGTGGTGGCGTAGTACGGCAGTGCGTACAGCTTGACGCCGGTGTCCCAGAGGGCCAGGTCCACCCGCTCGGGGCCGAGCACCTTGAGAGCCGTGGTGTTGGTGGTCCAGCCGGTCACCGCATCGACCTGGCCCGTCATCAGCGGTGTCATGTCGGCGCCGATCGGAATGATCGTCACGTCTTTCTCGGGAATCTTGTTCTTCGCCAGCAGCGCGCGCAGCAAGATGATGCCGGTGGACTGGATGCCGATCTTCTTGCCCACCATGTCTTGCGCGCTGCGGATCGGGCTCTTCTTGAGCGAGAAGAAGCAATACGGGTGCTTCTGGATGCCGACCGCGAAGCACTTGACCGGCAGCCCCTGCGACACCGCCAGCATCAGCGACGGGCTGGACGACACCTGGCCGAGCTCGAAGCGCCCGGACGCCACCACGGCCACGCCGTCGATGCTGGGGCCGCCCGGCTGGATCTGGAACTCGATGTCTTCCTTTTCGAAGTAGCCCAGCTTGCTGGCCACGATCTCGCCAATCTGGTTGCCGCCGATCAGCCAGCCGAGCTGCATGTTGATCTTGGTCTTGCCCGCCGCTCGCGCGCCGATCGACAGCAGGCTGCCGCCGGCCATCAACGCGCCAGCGGCCAATGAAGCGCCCACCACGCGGCGGCGGTTTGATTGAATTGGCTGCGTCATGCGATTCCCACCTCGACGGCTGATGAGAATGCATTCTGTTGGCGCGCTGGCGAACCCGCAAGTAGAGGTTTTCAGCCGCCAAACTGCAGCGGCTGGTGGCAGCGCCGGAGCCGGCGCCGCGCGGCGAATCCCTTAACGCGCGCTCGGCGGAAAGCCCATCTTGCGCGCGCGCTCTTCCCAGACGGTGAGGCGCTGCGATGGGCCGGTGGCGCGGTCGGCCAGCTCGGGCTCGGGACGCCGCACGGGCGGCTGGCTCATGGCCTTGGCGACTGCGGCTTGGGCGATGGCGGTGGCGTTCATGGCTCCTGAGTTGCAGCCGGAGCGCCGCGGGTTCAGTCAGCCCGCCTCGCCGCAGCGGCACTGCGAAGCCACTGTGCCGGCGGCGGGCGGCCCGCCCAGTCGCGCCACAGCGACACCATGATCGCCTCGTTGATAACGGCGATGGCTCTGCCATCGCAGCGCACCATATGACCGTGGTCAAATTTCTTCGCGGCGCGGGCGGCGAGTGCGCATGTCGAAATCGCCCCGGCCGCATCGTCGTGAGGGTGGTGCACGACTCATCGACACCCCACGCAAGGAGACTCTCATGCGATTCGTGGTTCTGATCAAAGCCACCCGCGACAGCGAAGCGGGCGTGATGCCCAGCGAACAGTTGCTCGCTGACATGGGCCGCTTCAACGAGGAGCTGGTCAAGGCCGGCGTCATGCAGGCCGGCGAGGGCCTGCACCCGAGCGCCAGAGGTGCCCGCGTGCACTTCTCCGGCAAACAGCGCAGGGTGATCGACGGGCCGTTCGCCGAGACCAAGGAGCTGATCGCCGGCTTCTGGATCTGGCAGTGCGCCTCGCTGCAGGAGGCGATCGATTGGGTCAAGCGCTGCCCCAACCCGATGCTCGGCGAATCGGAGGTCGAGATCCGCCAGATCTTCGAGGCCGAAGACTTCGGCGAGGCTTTCACGCCCGAGCTGCGCGAGCAGGAGGAGCGGCTGCGCGCCCAGGTGGCCAAGCAGACCAAGCCCTGACGCGACGAGGCCGGCCCTCTTCTCGCTTCAGCGCGTGATCAGCTGTCGGCCTTGACCTTGAGGCCGTTCTTCACCTCACGCACGTTCTCGGTCGCGTGGGCGATCGAGACGGCCTTGTCGATCTGAGCCTGGCTCTTGGCCGTGCCGGTGAGCCACACCACGCCGTTGGCATCGGTGTCCACGTGGATCGTGGCCAGGCTGCTCAGTTTTTCTGCGGCCAGCTTGGCTTTGATCTTGG
>JBIODO010000444.1:0-3418 GCA_044445225.1 Burkholderiales bacterium | reverse complement strand
GATCGACAGCCCAGTCTGCTGCTGCCATTGTTCGCGCAACTGCGACGGCAAGGCCTCGCCGGCCGACACACACAGTCGCACGCCGTGGCGCGCGATCTGCGGGGCCAGGCCGTTCTCGTGCACCAGGTTGCGGTACAGCGACGGCACGCTGAACAACACGCTCGGGCGCTGCGCTGCCACGGTAGCCGCCACGCTGCTGGCGGTGGGCCACAGGGGGTCGAGGATCACCGTGGCGCCGACCTTCAGGCCGGCGAACAGCGCGTTGGTCTGCGGGTAGGCGAAGAACAGCTTCGAGCTGGCGAACACGCGGTCGCTGGCGCGAATGCCCAGCCCATCGCGCGACACTTGTTCCACTTGATGCGCGAAGCGGTGCGCATGCACCACCGCCTTCGGTTGCCCCGAAGTACCCGACGAATGGCACCAGAACGCCGGCGCCTCGGGGTCCATCGGCCGCACGTCGGTGGCCTGGCTGCGCTCGCATTCGCGACGCCACGCGTCGACGCGCAGCACGCGCGAGCGCCACGGCTCCGGCGTGTCGTCGTCGTGTTCGGCGAGGATGACGCTGAAGCCCGCCTCGTCGAGGATGTAGCGCCACTCGGCCGCCGGAATGCGCGGGTTCACGGCCACCGCCACCATGCCGCACCACATGCTGCCGAGGAAGGCAGCGACCCAGTCGAGCCCGTCGGGCAACTTGACGGCCACGCGGTCGCCCGAGCGCAGGCCCCGCGCGGCCCACACCGCGGCGCAACGCGCGGCCCAATCGCGCAACTCGCCGCGGCTCAGCTGCTGGTCGCCGCAGGCGAGCGCGGGACGCCGCAGGTCGTGGCCGCCAAGCAGCAACTCGGCCGCGTTGATGGGCGCCACCGTCGCACCGGGGCCCGCCTGCAACCGCGCGCCCTGCGCCGCGAGAGCGGGCTGGCCGGCGCGCCAGCGCTCGTACTCGGTGTTCAGGTAGAGCGCGTGTTCCACCTCTTCGGCCGCCAGCTCGCGGAACAGTTCGCCATCCGGCGAGCTGGTGTCCGATCGATCGGCGTGCTCGGTGAACAAGCGCGCGGCGCGCTGCTCCATCGCGATCGCGATGCGAAACAGGTTGTCGGGATCGCGCGGTCGGTGCTCGACGCCCCCGAACACGGCCGGCAACTCCAATCGCAGCGCGGGCGACGATGGCACGGTGGGCACGTGGTAGCGGCGCGCCAGCGTCTCCATGTGCTCGCCCTCCATCACCGCAAAGCGGCTGAACAGCTCGCGCATCTGCGGGTCGGTGCTGTCGGCGGCGGCCCGCTGGTAGAACGCGCGCCCACCGAGTTCGATCTCGAAGGCCATGCGAACGCCGGCCAGCGCGAGATCATCGGGCGCTGCGGCCGCATCCGCTGCGACCAGGTGACCGCCGCACGATGGGCAGGCACCGTAGGCGAACGCAAAGCCCTCGTGTTCGGCATTGCAATCCAGGCAACGCCAGCGCCGGCTCGCACCGGCACAGCAGATGTAGAGGCCCTCGGCGGCAAATTCGAGGGGCTTGTGGCATTGCGGGCATCGCATCGTGTGGTCCTCAGTGCGATTCGGACGTTGCAGGCGCCGCGGCCAGTTCGCGCACCAGGCGCTGCGCCAACACCGCGGCCACCTGGCGCCGATAGTTAGCCGGTGTGGCTGTGCTGCGCATCGGGCTCGCCTGCTGCTGCACCTTCTTGCCGAGTGCGGCGAGCAGCGTGTCGTCGACGAGCTGGCCGATGAAGGCGTCGAGCCCTTGCAGCGCGATGGGCCGCGAGTTGGTGCCGCTGAGTCCCACGCCGATCTCGGCAATCACGCCCTCGCGCAGCGACAGCACAACGCCCACGCCGGCGAGCGGAAAGTCCATCGATCCGCGCACCCGCGCCTTGCGGTAGCCGCTGCGGCGCGCGGTCGGCACTGCAATGCGCACGCGCGACACGAACTCACCGGCCGCCAGCGTGAGGTGCGACGCGCCGTCGTCGCGGTACAGATCATCGAGCGGCATGCGGCGGATGCCGCTTGGCGTCGCGATCTCGACCTCGGCACGTGCGGCCAACAACACCGGGGCCACGTCGCCGCTGAACGCGGCATGACAACGCTGGCCCTGCGGCGCGACGTGGCAGGTGTCGCCACCGTGTTTCAGGCACCAGCCATTGCTGGCGCGCCACCACTCGCTCTGGTTGTAGTAGACACAGCGCGTGTCCTGGCACAAGTTGCCGCCCAGCGTCGCCACGCTGCGGTGCCCTGGGCCGGCCACCGCGCGCGCGGCGTCCGCCAGCGCAGGCAGGTGGTGCGCGATGCGCGCTTCGACGGTCAATTGGGCCAGCGTGACCCCGGCGCCAATCGACAGCGCGCCGTCGACCACCTCGATCGCGTCGAGACCTGCCACGCGCGTCAGGTCCACGAGTTGCGCCGGCTGCCCCAGACCATGGCGCAGGTTGGTCAACAGGTCGGTGCCGCCGGCCAACGCACGCGCGCCCGTGGCGAGCAGCAGGGCCGCTTCGCGCGACGTGGTGGGCCGCTGCAGCGTGAACTCGGGCAGCTCGTTCATACCTTCTCCGCTGCCCGCGTGGCGGCACGCCGTGCACGCAGCCGCTGCTCGCGCCGGCGCGCATGGATCGCGTCGAACACGCGGTCGGGCGTGATCGGCAGCTCGTGCGGCCGGATGCCGATCGCATCGCACACCGCGGCGGCGAGTGCGGGTGCAAAACCGTGCAGCGCACCTTCGCTCGCCTCCTTGGCGCCGAATGGCCCCAGCGGGTCGATGCTCTCGACCAGCGTGACCTCGATCGGCGGCGACTCGGCGATCGTCGGCATGCGGTAGTCGATGAAGTTGGCGCGCAGGTGCAGGCCCTCGTGGTACTGCGTCTCCTCGCTCAGCGCCTGGCCCATTCCCATCCACACGGCGCCTTGCACCTGGCCTTCCACCGCCAGCGGGTTGAGCGCACGGCCGCAGTCGTGAGCCACCCACACGCGCTCGACGGTCACCGCGCCGGTGTCTTCGTCGACGCTGACTTCGACCACCTGCGCGGCGTACGAGAAGCCGGCCGTCGAGCCCACCGCCGCGCCGCGGAACTTGCCGCCCTGGGTCTCCGGCGGCGTCGACCAAGCCCCTTTCACGGTGAGCGTGCCGCTGTCGGCGAGCGCCGCCTGCACCACCTGCGCGAAGTCCAAGCGGCGGTCGGTGCCGGCCACGCCGCAAGACTCGCCTTGCCAATCGATGTCGTCGGGCTGCACCTCGAGTCGCTTGGCTGCCGCTTCGACCAGCAGGCGCTTCATCGCCTGCGCCGCGCGCAACGCGGCGTTGCCGACCATGAACGACACGCGCGACGAATACGAGCCGTTGTCCTTGGGTGTCAGCGCGCTGTCGGTGGCCACCACGCGGATGCGCGTCATCGGCAGCAGCAGCACCTCGGCCACCACCTGCGTC